>CATILC010000210.1 GCA_949516455.1 Flavobacteriia bacterium
CATGGTGAAAAGGATCGTTGAGCAATCTGCCGCTGAGATCCGCTTTGATTCCAGAATTGGAAGGGGCAGCTGCTTTTACATCACCCTAACAAAAACATAAGAGAAATACTACATTTGCCTACATTAATGAAAAGCACCCCATTGGTGAAGCTCATTCTCCCAAGACTTTTACTCTTCGGCCTCCTGTTCCTTGGGCCTTGGCTCTCTGCCCAAAAGAGCCTTCAAGAGACATTGGATTCTGCGAAGTCCCTGAGGTGGGACCGGGCAGATGAAAAAGAGGTGTTGCTCCGAAAGTGTTTGAATCTTTTGGACAATGAGAGCGATAGCCTGCACTTCTTAGTCGAATTCGCCCTGGGTCGGCTCTGCTATTACACGGGTCAACTGGATTCCGCTTATGTGCATTTTACAGCGGCACAGGATTTTACAGGGGATAGTTCAAGCTTGCGCTGTAATGTCTTGAACTCCCGAGGCGCCACACTTCATCGCTGGGGCAGGCCAAAAGAGGCGACGGCTTTGCTGAAACAAGGCATCGAATTGAGCAGGGCGATAAATGACAGCTCGGTGATTCCCATGTTGTTCAACAACCTGGCCAATTGCCAGCAGGACCTTGGCAATTTGGAAAATGCGAAGAAATACATAATGCGGGCCATAGATGGAAACGCCCGCCTTCGAGACAGCGTTCGTTTGGCCAGAAATTACAACAACTTAGGCCTCATTTTTTCGAAACTCGATGCCAAGGATTCGGCCAGATTCTACTATGAGCTGTCGCTCGAGATGGGTATAAAGCAGGGATTGAAACCATTGGAGAGTACGCTGAAGGCCAATCTAGCGGGGATCTATTTTGAAGATGGAGCCTATGAAAAGTCCGAGTTGTTTTACAAGGAAGCCTTAAAACTGAAAAAGAAGAACAACTTCGTTGAGGGCTACAACCTGCTGCTTGTGGAATTGATCGAACTCTACCTGCAGACCGACCGTCTGGAGGATGCAGAAGAACTCATAGATCAATTCGAGGAAGAATATGTGGGAAAAGACGAGTTCAAGCATGCAGCCAGAGTGGAGAAATGCAAAGGAGACTACTTCACAGCACTTGGAAAAACGAAAGAGGCGCAGATTCATTTCGAGCGTTCGGTAGCCTTCAAGGACAGCCTTTATATGATCCACTCTGATGCAGAAATCCACGAACTGGAGGCATCCTTGAGAAGAGGCATGCAACAGGAAGAAGTTCAGCTATTAAGCGATGAGAAGGGACTAAGAGAAAAAAGCAACAAGCGTATTCGGGCCTATTTGATCGTATTGCTGGCGTGTGTTTCACTCTTGGCAGTCTCCCTGGTCTCGAACCGACAAAAGGCAAAGCAGAATGCACGTTTGAGCCGGAAGTACCAGGAGGAGAAGGATCGGGCAGAAGACAATGCGATGTTCAAGGAACAGTCCATGAACATCTTGAGCCACGAGGTACGCACGCCCATCAATGGCATCATCAACCTGACTGAATTCTTGAAATGTCAGTGCCCAAATGATGAATTGCACGAGATGGTGGAGATGATCGAAACCAGTGCAGTTCGGTTGAACAATGTGGTGATGAATGTGCTGAATATGGCCAAGTTCCAGGCCGGTCGGCTGGAGATGGATCTGTTGCCCACAGATGTGGTAGAGATCTGCAAACAGGCGGTGGCGAGTTTTGCGCATTCCGCAAAGTTGGAACTGCTTCATCTGGACTATGAAGGCTCGGAAAAGCCGGTGCATTGCCTTTTGGATGCCCAGCTCCTGCA
>CATILC010000211.1 GCA_949516455.1 Flavobacteriia bacterium
CCTGCTGTCGCTCCGGGATCGAGGTCGACGGGGAATCCGTCCAGTGCATTGCCGAGTCGATCGAAGCCGTAAAGACTTCCAGCCGTATTCAGGACGTACTGGAGTTTGCCATTCTTGTATCGGTCAATGGCGTAGGGTGTGCCGAGCATGATTCCGTCCAGTTGAACGCGCCAATCGATCCTGCCTTTTGTATCCAGCAGGTAGAGCACATAATTGCTGTCTTGCACCAAAAACGCCCTTGGACCGCCACGGTGACTGGCCAGATCGAATGGCCCGGCAATGACCTCACTTTCAAGGCTCGCCGTCCAGGTATTGCGTACGGGTTTGTTCTTGGGGCTTCCACTGTTCAGACTGCCTTTGATGTAGGTCCATTCTCCGCGTTGCAACAAGGAGATGCCTCCCGAGCGTATGGGCCCCATGGCCTTTTCGCCGTTGGCCAGAGAGGGCATTCCCTTCCCGTTGACAAAGTGCATCAGGACATGGGCCAGTCCCGGGTTTTGGAAACCCATGTGGCGGTTGGCATCTCCACTGGGGTAGAATTTTTCAGGGGAAGGGCCAAACTGCCCTTCGAGATGTTCGCCCGTCTGTAATTCGTTGATGGTCTGTTTGAGTCGGTCGGGGGAAGCAGACAAATACATGCGGCCGTCTATGATGCAGAAATGATCGCAATCTGTCGAGAAGCGCTGGTAGGTGAACAGCGCGTCCAATGAACAGTTGCGGTTGAGGTGAATGATCTCAATGGCTCTGAACAATTCCGTGGACGCCACATCGGTTTGAAAATCCGACAATATCGATCGGGGGTCCGTTTCCAGTACACCCAGGAAGAAAACGGGGGATAGGTACTGTCCATTTTTATCGTCCGGGAGAAAGAACGCACCGCAGCTTCGGCGTTCATCGAACCAGCTGCTCAGCTCACTCAAAGGACCGATCGGCTGCTGCAGATCCGCAGTATTGAGTCTTTTGGTCGACCACAGCGCTGCAGAGGCCGGAATGAAATCCTGTTTTTCAAATTCATGATTGATGGTCTTTTGCAAGGGTTTGGGCATCTGCTGCTCCGTCCGGTTGACGATGCCCGAGAAGTAAAATCTGTCCTTTCCCAGCACAAGGTCCAACGCCATCCAGCCGTCGATCCCATTCCAACTGGAAAGCTGACTTCTCTCAAACCAATGGCGCCACAGGGAACGCATTTCCTCCACCTGCAAGAAAAGGGTCATGTCCGTTCCTTCGTCGGCGCTGCCGATGAGTTTGATCAAGCCTTCACTTTGGCCGGCCTCTTCTTCTTGCCCCCCTTTCCGTATGGTCTCCTCAAGGAGCAGCCTGGAACTGGTCAGGAACCAATTTCCTTCGATAGCCGTGAGAAACCATTGCGCAGAATCCGATTCGATCTTCAGGAAACGACTACCTGAATAACTGGATTCGGTCCAGTCAACAGGGCCAAGCAGCCAACCGAGTTCCTTCTCGGACATGGGGCCGGGTTCAAAAATGAGTGCCACATCATAGCGGTCGGCACCGGACGCAGCGACGCAGAGAAGCATTTCTCTGGGCATTGGGAAAGTGTCGTCCACCTCGCCTTCCGGAAAGATCTGCTTCAAAAGGTCGATGCTCCCTTTTCCTGCGGGAAAAGCCGACGGAATTTCAAAGAATCCGTGCTGAACACAATCCAGGATCCCTTGCATTCCCTTATGTAGATCGATGACCATGGCCGAGCGCACCGGAACGAGCGTCCACGGGTCAGCGGTTTCGGCTGTGTCATGCGTACAGCCGGTAAAAACACAGGCCGATAAAAAAAGAAAAGGAAAGAAGAGCAGGGGACGCATGACGCAAATTTATGATGGTCCCTCGAGTGGAAGGTGCAATTGTTCGGGTAAAAGCCGAAAGCTTTGACGATGTTGGATGCAGGGCCCCATTTTAGAGATCGCCCGGCGATGAGCAGCCGTTGGGTAGCCCTTGTTCCTTTGCCAATCGTAATGCGGATGTTCCCCGTGCAGTTCTCGCATCAATTGGTCCCGGTGTTGTTTGGCCAGGATGCTTGCTGCGGCGATGGAACGAAATCGGCCATCTCCTTTGATCATGCATCTGTATTCGATCTGCTTGTACGCCTGGAATCGATTGCCATCGATCAGCAGGAGGTCGGGCTGAAGCACGAGGGCATCGAGCGCCTTGTGCATGGCGAGAAAGGAGGCGTTGAGGATGTTCAACCGGTCGATATCTTTTGGGCCGACCACTCCTATTCCCCAGGCCAGAGCTTCGTTCTTGATCATAGGAACCAGGCGTTCCCTTGCTTTTTCGGTGAGCTTTTTTGAATCGTCGAGCCGGTGCAATTGCGTTCTCTCTGGCAAGACCACAGCTGCAGCAACCACGGGACCGGCCAGACAGCCTCTTCCCGCTTCGTCGCATCCTGCTTCGATGCGTCCCTTTTCACAAAACCGAAGCAGACTCATTTCTGAAGACAGGATTCGATGACCTTCCACACCACTTCGGCACTTCGGTCCCAGGAATAGTGCGTCAGACGATCTTTTCCCAGCCCGATCAGTCGATCGCGGAGATCTTTGGATGAAGCGATCTGCTCCATGGAGGTGCACATTTCTGTTTCTGAGTCCGGATCGAAGAGGAGCGCCGCATTGCCCGCTACTTCAGGCAATGAGGTCCGGTTTGCGCACAAGACGGGCGTCCCTGCAGACCACGCTTCGAGCACTGGAATGCCAAAACCTTCGTAGAAGCTGGGGCAGACCATCGCTATGGAGCCATTTAGCAATAAGTACTTTTCTTCTTCACTCAATCTGCCCGTCAGGTGGATTCGGCCTCTGTCGATGGAAGAGGTCAGCATTGCCCACTCTTTGCGATAATGCCCGGTTGCCTCTCCGGCGATGATCAAATGGTGATTCGATCCCGAACCATTTAAGAATCGTTGGAAGGCAGCCATGAGCCGAGGCAGGTTCTTTCTTCTGTGAATGGCTCCGATGTAGGCGAAGTACGGAGCGCCCGAGGTCAGTTGCACGAAGGGGTTGTCCATACGCTCCTTTTCTTCGGAGCGCGTCCCCGGCAGGGCATTTGCCGCAACTTGGATCTTTTCCAGTGGAAGCCCATAGGAAGCCTGCAGATCTTTTTTGGAATATTCTGAGACAGTGATCACCTGATCGGCTGTTCGCGCAAATCGGGGGAAGAATCGGTTGTAGAAATGCGCCACGGAGGCAGGCAGGTCTTCTGGGCGGTGCAGAAAGTTCAGATCGTGGATCGCGATGATCTGGGGAAAAGGACTTTTTGGCAAGCCAAAACCGTCAAGCGATAAGAATGCATCGATCTTTTTTCTCCTCAAATAGAGGGGAAGAGTGATCTCGAGCCAACACCGCCATAAGAGCGGGTGACGCGTCGGCGGTGGCAGCTGAACAGCTGTGCAGTTGTCGGAATAGATGAATCGGTCGTGGAAGGGCCGATCGAAGAGCAGAAGGAAATCCACTTCGGGATGCGAACGGGTCAGGCGCTTTGAGATCTCATCGGTGTATACACCCAGGCCCTCCAGTTTGCCGTCCTGCAGCAGGCGCGCATTTACGGCAATGCGCTTTCTTTCTTTTTTGGATTCACTCAACGGAAAGTGAACGCTGGTAGAGGAAGAAAATGGCCAAACAGCCCGCAGTACTCAATAGAATGTTCAACGCCAAAAAACCCCAGGCGCCCTCTTGAAGCAACCGATGATTTTCCAGTGAAAAAGTGGAAAAAGTGGACAGGCCACCACAGAATCCGATCATGCCGAACATGCGACTCTTTGCGCTAATGCTCTCCTGATCGAGGCCAACGAGCAGGGCCATGACAAGACAGGCCAACACATTGGCCAAGAGCGTGGACCAGGGGAAGAGACTCTTGCCCCACCCGAAGAATGTTCCGAGCTGGCCAATGCCAAATCGCAGCAAACTTCCCAATCCTCCGCCGGCAAAAACAAGCAAGGCGTTCATGAAATGGTTTTTTTCATCGCACTGAAGTAAGGTGTCAGGGGCAAACTTATTAGATAGCCAATGAAGCCGCCGAGCAGGGCCCCACCGAGTACGTCTGCTGGATAGTGCACACCCAGATAGATCCGGCTGAATCCGACCAAGGCTGCCCAAAACAAAAGAATGCGTCGGGTCCAGGTCGCGTCGGGAAGAAAGCGGTAGAGTAGGATGGCAATGCCCGCTGTATTGGCGGCATGAGAAGAGACAAATCCAAACTTTCCTCCACAGCCATCCACGATCCGAAGCCGATTGGCCAGATCGGCAACATGGCACGGCCGCAGCCGCTCAAATACTTCTTTGAATGCCTGTACGCTGATCTGATCGGTGAGCACAACACACAGTATACACGCGATGACCCCCAGCCCAAAACCCTTCCTGGAGTGGAAATGCCACATGCTGCCCAAAAGGAAAATGTAGAAGGGGAGCCAGCCGATCTCACTGCTGATAAATATCATGACTCCGTCCCAATTTGGGTTGCCCATGCCGTTCAGCCAGACCATCAATTGCGCGTCCCAGGAAATGAGCTGCTCCATCATTCGGTATCGTGCAGCCTTTTCCAGATCTCGTCCTTGAGTTCGCTGAGGCCTTTTTGAGCCACTGACGAGATGTAGCAATGAGGGATGTTCAAGGAGGCGCTGATCTCCTCTTTCAATTCATCGTCCAGCAGATCCGATTTGGAAATGGCGATGATCCGCTCCTTGAGAAGGAGTTCTGGATTGTGCTTTTTCAGCTCACCCAGCAGGACCTCATAATCTTTTTGAATATCTGCTGCATCGGCTGGGATCATGAAAAGCAGAATGGAATTTCGTTCGATGTGTCGGAGGAACCGAAGGCCCAGTCCCTTGCCCTCCGAAGCGCCTTCAATGATGCCCGGGATATCGGCCATCACAAATGAGCGAAAGTCTCTGTGGGCAACAATGCCCAGATTGGGTGTGAGGGTGGTGAACGGATAATCGGCGATCTCCGGTTTGGCGGCTGAAAGAACAGAAAGCAAGGTGGATTTGCCTGCATTTGGAAAGCCCACGAGCCCCACATCCGCAAGCAACTTCAGTTCAACCAGCACGTTTCGTTCTTCGCCTTCTTCTCCGCTTTGTGCAAATCGGGGTGTTTGCCGCGTGGCGCTCTTGAAATGCACATTGCCCAAACCTCCGCGACCGCCTTTTAAAAGAATGAGCTCTTCACCGTGCTCCGTCACTTCACCCAGCTTTTCATTGGTGTCGTGATCGTAGGCCACAGCGCCAAGAGGCACTTCGATGAAGTGATCCGCACCCTGTTTTCCAGTGGATTCCTGCTTTCCTCCGTTTCCTCCGTTTTCCGCCTTTATGTGTCTCTTATATCTCAGGTGAAGAAGGGTCCACAGATTCCGATTGCCCTTCAGCACAATGTGACCTCCACGGCCACCGTCGCCGCCATCGGGCCCTCCTTTTGGGATGAACTTTTCTCTCCTTAAGTGATGGGAACCTGCACCGCCCTTGCCCGACTGGCACCAGATGCGAATGTGGTCAACGAAGTTCCTGGACAAGCCGGGTTATTTGATCTGATCCACAGCCTCGATCAGGCGATGGGTGATTTCAGAAATGGCACCTACTCCGTCAATGCCGCGGTAGCGCCCCAGCCCTTCATAGTGGGCCTGAACCGGAGCCGTTTCCTCTCGATAGACCCGGAGCCGGTTGGCAATGATCTCAGGATCGGCATCGTCTGCTCTTCCGCTCGATTCAGCCCTCTTGATCAAGCGACTTTTCAGCTCCTCTTCGGGCACCTCCATGGCCACAAGGGAGGAGACAGATTCGTTGCGCTCTTTGAGAAAAGCATCCAGTGCAATAGCCTGTGCCACCGTCCTGGGGAATCCATCGAAGATGAATCCTTTGGCATCGCTTCTCTTTTCCACTTCCTCCCGAAGCATGCGAACGGTCACCTCGTCCGGGACCAGTTCGCCTTTGTCTGCATAGGAGCGAGCCAACTGGCCCAGTTCCGTGCCCTCTTTCATGTGGTAGCGGAAGACATCGCCTGTGGAGAGGTGTACGAGTTCGTACTGCTCGGACAGGAAGGCCGCTTGTGTACCCTTCCCCGCACCTGGAGGACCGAACAAGATCAAATGAAGCATGATGGGTTGTCTATTGAAATAGAAGCTACCAAAAATAGGTCAGTGAAAACTTCTTTTTGAATTTCAGGTCGATGGCCGATGCCTATTTTTGTGCAAATTCAATTTTGACAATGGAACACGCATACGCCATCGTGATGGCAGGAGGCATTGGAAGCCGTTTCTGGCCGATGAGCACCGCCTCATATCCCAAGCAATTCCATGATATCCTGGGTACGGGCCAAAGCCTGCTGCAACAGACCGTGGGACGACTCGACCGGATCTGTCCAAGCGAACGTGTGCTGATCGTCACCTCCGATCAATACGAGGATCTGGTGCGCGAGCAGCTTCCTGATCTGCCGGAACAAAATATTCTCTGCGAGCCTGCACGAAGGAATACAGCACCCTGTTTGGCTTATGCCGTAGCGAAAATCCTTCACCGCGATCCGGAGGCGGTCATGGTGGTCACCCCATCGGATTCGGTGGTGACCAAAGAAGACGAATACGAACGTTTCATGCGCGAGGCGATGGCGGCTGCTCAAAAAGGCGACCGGCTCCTTACCCTTGGCATCAAGCCGCACCGGCCCGACACAGGCTATGGGTATATTCAGTACAGCGAGGAAAGACTAGAGGAATTTGACAGCGTCCACAAGGTGAAGACATTTACTGAGAAGCCGGACAGCGAACATGCGCAGATGTTTCTCGATAGCGGTGACTTCCTGTGGAATGCGGGGATATTCATCTGGTCCGCCAAGAGCATCGAGAAGGCCATAAAAATGCACATGCCTGACCTTGCCGATGCCTTCTTTGGTTCAGCAGCCTACGATACAGATGAAGAGGCACGCTTCATCGGTCAGGTGTACGCCAGCTGTGAGACGGAAAGCATCGACTACGGCATCATGGAGAAAGCCACCAATGTCTATGTGCTGCCTGCAGAATTTGGCTGGTCCGACCTGGGTACCTGGGGCAGCTTGTATGAACAGCTGGACCTCGACGCGCAACACAATGCAGTCGTGGGAAAGAAGGTGCTGATGTACGATTCTTCAGGAAATATGGTCCGTGTATCCAGTGAAAAGACTGTTGCCATTCAGGGATTGAAGGA
>CATILC010000212.1 GCA_949516455.1 Flavobacteriia bacterium
GCCGCCCAATCCGAACCAAAGGCCTGCGCATCTTGGGAAGCGTTGTTCGGAAGGGCCAGAAAAAGATAACCGCCACGTTTCAACCCTCTTTCAAAATCGGCCATTCGGGCCTCCAGATCCGACAGGTGCTCAAGTACGTGCCACAAGGTGATCACATCCCATCGCTCATCTTCCATTTTGTATTGGGCCGGTGCGCATACACTTGCTCCCGTTCGGTCTCTGGCGATACCGGCCGCCTCATCATTGATCTCCACGCCGCTCACCTCCCAATCGTTTTGCTGCATGAACGCCATGAACGAACCCGCCCCACAACCATAATCCAATAAGGCACCCGACGAACAGAAGGTGCGGATCTTCGCCAGTTTGTCTTTTTGATTTCGTTTTTGAACTTCAAAATACAGGCGGTCAAACAGCCCCTTGGGCCGATCTGTATGCGATACGTATGAATCGCTCGGGTAATAAGCGCCTATTTCTTCATCCGCCGGCCGCGGACTGGTGATCTTGAATGCACATTTGCCGCACTCTACGATCTTGAAGCGCTCCTCACTCCCCCGCCAATCCCTCGGTTCGATCAGGAACTCAAGCTCTTGCCCTCCGCACAGCGGACATAGCTCGACCACAACTTCGCTCTTCTTCATCTGCCCAAGTATACTAGGAGAACCTGAATATCCGATGGCGAAACCCCGGAGATCCTCGATGCCTGTCCGATGTTTTCGGGGCGGCGGTCAGCAAGTTTTAGACGCGCTTCCATACTCATCGAGCCCAGTTTCTGATACTCGAAATCCCCTGGAATCTGCACGTATTCAAGCCTTTTCAGCTTTTCGGCATTCTCCCTCTCCCTGTGAATATAACCGCTGTACTTCGTTTCTATCTCCAACTGTTTCCACACCTCTTGATCGCTGCTGATGGCCCTTGTTTTCTTTTCGATCTCCCTGTCCTCCAGCAAGGCTTGTATTCCGAGCTGTGGACGCGCCAATAGGCTGATGGCCTTTACTTTTTGATCGATTTTTTTCGAGCCTGCTTTCTCCAGTATAGTGTTTATCTCATTTGGAACCACAGAGAGACTTTCCCATTCGCCTTTCAGGCGCCCTAACTCATCCATTTTTCTCTGCAATCGTTGCCAACGCTCTGGTTTCGTCATTCCCAGCTTGTGGGCCAGAGGAGTTAGGCGCTGGTCTGCATTGTCCTGGCGCAACAATATCCGGAATTCCGCACGCGAGGTGAACATTCGGTAGGGCTCTTCCGTCCCCTTTGTGATCAGGTCGTCGATCAAAACCCCGATATAGGCTTCGTCTCTGCGCAGGATGACCGCTTCTTTATCCTGAACTTTACGCGCCGCATTCAAACCCGCCATCAGGCCCTGACCGGCGGCCTCCTCATAGCCCGTGGTTCCGTTGATCTGTCCCGCAAAAAAGAGCCCGCTAATAGTCTTAGTTTCCAACGAATGCGTGATCTGAGTTGGGGGGAAATAGTCGTACTCTATCGCGTATCCTGGACGAAAAAATCGCGCATTTTCAAAACCCCTGATCTTCCTTAGGGCCTCCTCTTGCACCTCCTGTGGCAGGCTGGTAGAAAACCCATTGAGATAGACCTCCACGGTATTCCAGCCTTCAGGCTCCACGAAGAGTTGGTGGCTGTTCTTGTCCGCAAAGCGATCGATCTTCTCTTCAATGCTCGGACAATAGCGCGGTCCACTTCCGCCAATGGCCCCGTTGAACATTGGGGAACGATCGAAGCCCGACCTAAGCGTTTCATGAACCTCTTCGCTGGTGTGTGCGATCCAACAGCACAATTGCTTTTCGGGCAGTGTCTGTGGCAGGAACGAAAATCCGCTTGGGTGTTCATCGCCATTTTGAACTTCGAACTGCCTGTAGTCCAAACTTCTGCCATCCAAGCGCGGAGGAGTTCCCGTTTTCATTCGGCCCGATGCAAAACCCAGTTCGTTCAAACATTCGGTGACGCCTGTTGCCGCGCGCTCTCCTGCCCTTCCGCCCCCAGATCGTTTGTCGCCAATGTGCATGACGCCATTCAAAAATGTTCCGCTCGTCAGCACGACTGTCTTTCCCAGAACCTTGTTGCCAGAAGAAAGACGAACACCCTCTACCCGTTCTGATCGAACCAAAAGCGATTCGACCGATTCTTGCAAAAAATGAAGGCGCTCCAGCCCCTCCAACACCAAACGCCATTCTTCGGCGAATCGCCAACGATCGTTCTGTGTTCGCGGAGACCACATGGCCGGACCTTTGGAACGGTTGAGCATTCGGAATTGAATCATGGTTTTGTCAGAAACAATACCAGACCAACCCCCTAAAGCATCCACCTCCCGCAAGATCTGCCCTTTCGCCACGCCGCCCATCGCTGGGTTGCACGACATCTGACCGATCGTTTGCATGTTCATGGTGACCAAGAGGGTCTTGCAGCCCATTTGTGCCGCTGCTGCTGCCGCCTCATTGCCCGCATGACCGGCGCCCACCACAATTACATCATATTCTTTATCTCCCATGTTCCACGTGAAACATTTTCCAGCTTGAAAGCGCAGCATCCTCGGCCCTGCGCATATTTTTTTTGTCTTCTGCCGTCTTGTCTTGCTCGCCCATCATGTGTAAAAGACCGTGGGCGATCACCCTTAGCCGTTCCTCCTCACTCCTTGTTTTCAGTGTTGTGGCGTTTTCCATTACCCGCTCCCAACTGATATACACTTCACCCGAGAGCCACTTGTCCTTTGAGTAATCGAAAGTGATGATGTCCGTAAGCGTGTTGTGGCCCAAGTGCTTCTCATTCATTGCAAGAAGGCTTTGGTCGTCTATGGCGTGATAATGTATTTCTCTTACTTCGAACCCCCTGTTGGTCGCGAGCTGACTGAGCCAAAGCATTCTTTGGTCTCCCGTACCAGGCCAGAAGCCCTCCCCGCCATGCCAATGGATCTTGTTTCTCATTCCGGCGTCGCCTTCCAACCCTTGATGCGCTCCCGGTAGAAACTCTTGTACTCCGGCTTATCCCTAATGAAAAGATCTATGTCCGTCTTCTCGGGAAGCTGCTCTCCTTCCGATTCCCCGCTTGCGTTCCCCATCCGCTCTTGTCCCCGTTCGCTTTTTCTTTGCTCGTCTCTTTCCCGCTCCATTTTCGCCCGCT
The DNA here is from genome assembly GCA_949516455.1 of Flavobacteriia bacterium. Classification (GTDB taxonomy): domain Bacteria; phylum Bacteroidota; class Bacteroidia; order Flavobacteriales; family Schleiferiaceae; genus RFXV01. Next base: position 3,133 of record CATILC010000212.1, read on the forward strand.
CGTGTTCGAGCATCCTTGTTTCGATCTGTTTCTGCCGTTCCAAAGATTCAGGCGTCAGCTTCATGAGTGCCAGTTCCCTTTCGCTCTCCTTCATGAGCTCCAAGGCTTTGTTGCCTCCCGTTCCTCCACCAGCTTCTTCCGCGTCCTGGCTCATCTTTTCCCACATTTGTCGCAAGGCCTCTTGTTGTTGGAGCAATTGTGCAAATTCTTGTGCACTCAGGCCTGATCCGTCCTGTCCTTTTTGTTTTCCTTCCTGCTTTCCGCCTGGTTTTTGCCCTTTCTGCAAACCTTTTTTCATCTGTCCCATCAACTGACTCTGCGCCTTTTTCATCCCTGATGCGTTTGGGCTTGCTCCTCCTGGTTTGCTGCAGCTCCCCTGACCCGACATCATCGACTTCATTTGTGCTTGCATTTGCTGCATTGTTTCGTCGAGCATCAAAGCGAGCTCATTTGCGGCGGTCATTGCGTACTGACTTTCTGATGAGGCCTTGCCCACCTGCCGTTCGCTCATATTTCTGGATGCACTCTCTGCTGCGCTGATTATCCGCCCGAGCCTTTCAAAAACAGATTCCTTCAATTGCGGAACCCGCTCCGCCAACGCCCGCAGACTGTCCTGTATCACCGACGCTCCGGAGCGCAACCGCTGCTGGTTCGCTTGTGTTCTGCTCAATGAGGGGTCCCCCGTTCGCATGGCTTGCAGCTCCTCGGCTAAGCCTTCTTCTCCCTTTGAAAAGACAAGAAGGTTGTCTTGAATTTGCCTCAGGGTTTCCATGTTTTCCTTATGCTGTTCTTGTTGCATCCCGCTCGACATGCTTTGCATGCTTCGCAGAAGCTCCTGAAGCTGTTCCGCGCTTTCCTTTTGCTCTTTCATAAGGCCCTCCGAGCCGCCCTCTTCTTCCTCGCTCTTGGCTTGTGCCTCCTCAATTTCCTTCTCAGCATCCGTGCGCTGTTCGGCCATTTCGCCAATATCCATTGGCTCCTTCAGGTCCTTGTTTCTCTGGAGCATTTCCTCAAATTCACTCTGCCACTTCTTCCAGTCTTTGGTTATCTCCTTTTGCTGCTCCTCGGCCTTGTCTATTTGTCCCTGACCTTCAAGTGCTTGCTCCTGTTTTTCGAGAACCGTTTGCAGATCTTCCATGCTAAGCTGAAAGCGCATGTCCACCTCGGCCCGCTTCATCATTTCTTCCAAACGGCGTTCAGAAACACGCATCTCATTGTTTTTCTTACGCTCCTCGTCCAACTTCTTGAGGATATCCTTTTTCTTGCCTTCTTCGAGTGCCTTTTTCAGCTCGTCCAGTCTGTTTCGGAGCTCTTTCATCTCCATCTCCTCCAGTCGCTTTACGATCTCTTCTACCTGACCGCTTGAATCCTTTTTCTTCCAGTCCTCCAGTATTTTCTTGCGTTTTTCCATTCTCTCCTTCCGCTGCTCGGTCTCTTTCATCAACTCTCGACCCCGTTCTTTCAACTCGTTCAGGGCCCTCCAGTCTGCACCGGACGTGCGCACCTGGCCCTCCTCACGCTTTGCCTCTTCTTCCCGTTTTTTCCAATCCTCCCGTGCTTTTTCCATTTCTCCGCTCAAGGACTGCATTTCCTCAGAGCCCCTTCTGGACCTTTCCTCATTGTTCAAAATACCCCAGGGGTAAAAGGCCCCGCTCGCCATATTCGATGGCCCTGGCGCATGATTGTCCCTTACCTGCAGTTGCAAGCCTGATATTTTACCGATCGTGTCCTGCATTGCTCTTGCATCCAGGCGCAGAACACCCTCATTCGATTTTCCTCTTTGTTCTGAAATTGTATGACGCAGCACTTCACCAACTGTGGTGATCACCAGCTCGAGCCCCCTCAGCCCAAAATCATCTACCACTCTGTAGGTGTTGATCAAAGAGCTGTCATTCTCCAGCTGCCATTTGTCCACCAGGCTTGGTGCTTGGTCCTCTATCGCTTCCAGCCGCATGGACCTGATCGGCCGCCACTCTCCTGTGAGGTCCTTAATGTCGAGCCGAAGCTCGGTGTCTTTCTCCAATACAAAGTATGATTGCACTTCGGTTTGCCCCGCAGCCAAGACTTTCTCGCCTTTTGAGATCCGTGCCTCCCGACAATTGTCAACTTCCAGATTCAGGGATATTTTGGTTCCACGTGGAACGGTAAGGTTCTTTCCAAACTCCTCTGTCTCCGTTCTGCCTCCCGAATAGGCTGGGAGTTGAGCGATTACTTCCTGACGCATAATTTGAGGCGCTGGCTGCACCTTGATTCGAACTTTTCCGCGTTGCAGTCCTGCAGCATACGCCTCCACCACATGTGCTCCAGCCGGTAATTCCAGCCTCCGGGTAAAACGTCCTGTTTTGTCGAGCCAAACAGTCTCGCTCACGTCGTTTATGAACAACTGCAGTTGCTGGACATTAGGACCTGCCGCGTGACTGATCTGCAGGTACGCCGTTCGATCTGACGTCCACTCTTTCGCGCTCGTTTTCAGCTCCACGCGAAACCCCTGAAGCGGGTCAACCTTTTCATTGAATGAGATCACTCGTGATGAGCCCGTACGCACTTCTTCCCAACCACCTAAAGCCGTTAGGATCAAAGCAATGATCGTTGGGATCAACACCCATTTTGCGGATGGCTTTGCTTCACTTAAAGGGCTGGCCTTTTCTATGGGCAGCTGGCCCACTCTTTTGTTGTGTTGTTCGGCCGCTGCAGACCAAAGCTCAGACGCCGCGGCCTTCTCTTTGAGCTCAATGGTGGTGACAATTTTATCTTCAGCCTCCGGAATCCATTTTCTAATGAGTCGTGCCGCCTCCATGGAGCTCATTCCTTTTTTCAAGCCCAAAAGGACCATCAAAGCTGGAATCCAAAAGCGCCACGCCAGGTAGGTGGTTGCCGATACACTTGTGATCAGGACGATGAGTCTGCCGCTGGTGTTGTTTTCCAAGGCCAAGCCGGTGTACGCCGCAAGGACCCACAGGACACTGAGGGCCGCCAGAAACAGCAGCGCTCCCTTGATCGCTTGGATGGCTGAATGCCTCTTGATGAACTTGGCCAGTTCTCTTTCCCAGTGCTCCATTGATTCAAAGGTACTGAGGTCCCTTGCATTCCACACAGCAAGTATCTTTGCCGCTTAATTTTTGATCCATGTCGGTTCGAGTCCGTTTTGCTCCCAGCCCAACAGGCCCATTGCACATTGGTGGAGTGCGCACAGCACTTTACAATTATTTGTTTGCCAAGCAAGCGGGTGGTCAATTCATTTTACGCATAGAAGACACTGACGCCAAGCGTTTTGTGGAAGGCGCTGAAGAGTACATTCAAGAAAGCCTTGGTTGGTGCGGTATTTATCCGGACGAGTCCCCTTCGCTTCCTGGCGCCTTTGGACCGTACCGTCAATCCGAACGAAAAGAACTTTACACGCCTTATATCCAACAGCTTCTAAAAGACGGGCGTGCGTATTACGCCTTTGATACCGCGGAAGAGTTGGAGGCGGTGCGAGAACGGGCCAAAAAAGCAGGAAGTGTGAATTGGCAGTACAATTCCGTGACGCGTCAGTCGATGAGAAACAGCCTGTCCCTTTCCTCTTCAGAGGTGGACCGGCTTCTTTCCGAAGGGGTCGACTACACCATCCGGATCAAGGTCGAACGCGACAAAGAGGTGCGCCTTCACGATGTCGTACGCGGTTGGGTGACCGTCAACAGCTCCAATCTGGACGATAAAGTTTTATTCAAATCCGATGGCCTTCCAACCTATCACTTTGCCAACGTCGTAGATGACCATTTAATGAAGATCACCCACGTGATCCGGGGGGAAGAATGGCTCCCTTCTGCCCCTTTGCATGTGTTGCTTTACGAGGCACTTGGGTGGTCCGATGAGCAGCCCGTATTTGCTCATCTGCCCTTGTTGCTTCGCCCTGATGGGAACGGCAAATTGAGCAAACGCGACGGCGATCGCCTTGGTTTCCCGGTTTTCCCGATCGACTGGAACCCCCGCGATGGAGAAGGCGCTAAAGGATTCCGTGAAATGGGTTTTTACCCCGATGCCTTTGTCAACATGCTCGCCTTTCTCGGCTGGAACCCCGCCACCGAACAAGAGGTCTTTTCCATGGATGAGCTCGTGGCTTCGTTCGACCTGGAAAAAGTAGGTAAATCGGGGGCCCGCTTTGACTTCACCAAAGCAATGTGGTTCAATCAACAGTACTTGCGCAAAAGAAGCGCTTCCGAGCTGACACAAGATGTTCTTGGCGAACTGAAAAAACGCAATTGGTCTGCTCCTGAGCGTCTCTCTGATATCTGTACCCTGATGACGGAACGCGCATCATTCCCAAAGGACATATTGGCCGAAGGCTCTTTCTTTTTTGAAAAAGAGGTGCATTTCGACGAAAAGGCCCTCAAGAAAAAATGGAAAGACGACGCCTCTGGGAACGTCGCTGCTTTTGCCGCTCTGCTGACCGACCTGTCTCCATTTGATGCTGAATCCATCGAGAAAGTGTTTCACTCGGTACTTACCGAACGTCAGCTCTCATTTGGGCAGCTTGGACCCGCGGTGCGCATTGCGCTTACCGGAGGTCTGTCTGGGCCCAGTGTGTTCGAGATCTGTGCACTGCTTGGAAAAGAAGCCTGCCTGAAGCGGTTGAACTCTTCTATTGCGGCGCTCAAATGACTGATTCTATAAAGCTCAACGACATCCGCTGTTTTGCGCCCCATGGCTGCCTCGACGAGGAAGCCATTGTCGGGGCAGAATATCAATTGGATCTCGAGTTGTTCGGGTCATTTCAAAGATCCTTTTCCTCCGACGACCTGAACGATACCATTGACTACGTCAAGGTATATTCTTTGGCCCGTGAAGAATTGAGAAAGCGGAGCCAGTTGATCGAGCACGTTGCCGAACGGGTGGCGGCGTCCCTTCTTCGATCCATTCCCATGATCGAAAGCGTTTCTGTTCATCTCGCCAAGGAAAACCCGCCCATACCAGGAGACTTGAAGAGCGTTTCTGTGCACATTCATCGGGGACGACCCGCTTAAATACGTACATTCGATCTCCTTTTTTGGTCCCGTGGCCGAGTGGCTAGGCAGTGGTCTGCAAAACCATCTACGGCGGTTCGAATCCGCCCGGGACCTCTACTCTTCTCTCACTCTTTCATTTCATCTCTTGTAAAACACCTGGTGGGGGCTTCTTTGCCTGCCCGGATCGAGCACCCTTTTTTGCTTCACTTTCTGCAGTAAGAGCGAAAACAAGAATATCAGCAAGGCCACCACCGTCATGCTTGCTGAAATCGAACTATCCAGCAACCTGGCCACGTAAAACCCGCTAACGGCGGACAAGGCTCCAAACAGCAGGGTCAACAAGATCATATTGGGCAGGCGTTTCGTCCATATCCAAGCCGTTGCCGGAGGGATCGCCAAAAAACCCACCACCAAAATCGCCCCCACCGCTTCAAAACTGACCACTGTGACCAATGCAACTCCCGACATCAAAACATAGTGCCAGGCGGCTGCAGCCACGCCCGATGCCAATGCAAATTCTGCATTAAAACTGGTGACCATAAGGCCTTTGTATCCCATGAAAATGGCTGCCCCCAAGACCATCAGCACTCCTGTAAGAACCGCCAGATGCCTCGAGCCCATATCCCTTTGCATCCAACTCCATTTATCGAAGGGTGTCATTGCGATCTCCCCATAAAGCACGCAGTCCGCATCGATATCCACGTTGCCGGAATAGAGCGAAACCAGAATGATTCCGATCGCGAAGAAAAGCGTAAAGCTGATGCCCACACTGGCCTGTTCCTGCATGCGTGCCTTTCGCGTCAATGTCTCGATCAAAACCGTCACCAATACCCCAGAAAGGGCCGCACCGGCCATGAGCAAAATTGAGTTTCTTTCGCCCATGAACAAATAGGAGAGAACGATCCCTGGCAATACGGCATGAGAGATGGCATCACCCAACATGCTCATGCGCCGCACTACGAGGAAGACCCCCAAGAGCCCGCATGTCCAGGACACCAGAATACCGATGAGAATGATCGTGGCCTCTGGGTTCATGCCGAGCGCTGGTGAATTTCACTTTTCGGATCGAAGCTCTCGCACAAGCCCAATTCTCTGCGCATTTCATCGGCGATCTCCGGCGTGAGCAGGTGTTCGATCACTTCAGCAGTTTGGTGAACGTATTTCAAAGGCGTCCCTGCTTTTCTGGCCATATAGATCTCCCACAATCTGTGCAGGCGGTTCACCTTGTGGCCCACCTTGGCTCCGTTGACCGTCAGGCGCACTTCACCCATCTTCGGTATCAGCCAGCCTCTGGCCATGGCCAGCCGGACGGATCTCAAGAGCGTTTTCCTTGAAATATTCAGGCTTTGCCGAAGCGCACCGAGTTCAACGTACAACTCAAAATTCCCCGCCTTTTCTCCCTTTTGATAGAGCACTTTGGCCAAATTTTCGGCCAGCATCCTGTTGGCCCGGGAACGCGATCTCCTGTGGCGTGCATACATCCCCCTGACCGGTGCAAATAGGATTCCCACCGCTGTGGTCGTTACCAGCACAACGACGATGACCGGGCCTGTTGGCATCCCCTTGCTCAGAAAACTGATGAAACAACCCAAAACGCCTGAAAGGGCTCCAAAAAACGCAGAAAGGACGACCATCTGTTTCATCCGCTTCGACCAGAATCTGGATGCGGCCGCGGGAATGAGCAGCAACGAGGCCATCAACACAAGGCCTACCGCTTTGATGCCCGCTGCAATGGCCAATATGTTCAGGCTGTTCAGAAGAATATCCAATGCGCGCGTGGGCAATCCATTGGCCACGGCAAAGTCCCTGTTGAAACTGACGAGCGTGAATTCTTTCAGTGCCATGAGCTGCACGATCAGAACGAACAAGGCCAATCCGCCAAAAGTAACTGCATCTGTCTGCGTCATGGCTGCCGCGTTTCCAAAAATGTAGTGATCGAGTCCGCTGTGGTCTCCGTACTGACCTCGTTGAATATGAGTGAGAAGCATAACACCCAAACCAAAAAACCCCGTCAAAGTAATGGCCATCGACAAGTCTGGTTTCATGGGTTTTTGCCTACTGATCCAGTCCATGAGTACGATACTCAGCCAACCCGAAACCACTGCGCCCAGAACAAGTATTGCTGGCTCACGTGTACCGCTGATCAGAAAGGCCATGCCTATTCCGGGCAACATACTGTGTGCGACGGCTTCTCCTACCAGGCTCTTTTTTCTTAAAAACCCAAATACACCCACAACGGATGCCGTTCCGCCCAGAAGCATACAACTCAGTACGACCGCACGTATGTTGGGGTCGGTTAAGCTGAAAAATTCCAGGAAAGTGCTCATTCACCTAAAAGTCCCCGGGTGATGGACTGCACGTTGTGCCTCATCATGCCGATGTACACCTCGGCACCGCTGCCTTTCTCACCCAAAGCGTCAGTATACAGGGACGCTCCGACTTGCACATCCCAGCCGCGCGATCGGCAACCCTCCGCTACCGCCTTCAAAGACTGATCAGACAGGATGTTCTCGACGAATATGGCGGGCACTCTTTTTTCCACGATAAAGTCCACCAGCTCGGTGACATCCTTCAAGCCAAACTCCGCGGCAGTAGAAAAACCTTGCAAGCTCTTGACCTCAAACCCATAGGCGCGCGCGAAATAATTCATCGCATCGTGTGTGGTGATCAATATTCGGAGAGAATCAGGAATACGCGCTGTTTGCCCTCGCACCCAAGCGTCCAATTCATTCAGTTCCTGGATGTAGCGGGAAGAAAGAAATTCTATGCTGTCTGCTGACTGCGGATACCACTCCATCAATTGCTCTGACGCTCCTGCTGTTGCTTTTTTCCAAAGAGCTACGTCCAACCAAAAGTGCGGATCTATACCGTCTTGAAAAGCAGTTTCATTGATCGCATCTCCTGCTGCCAGTCCTTCCGTGAGTGCGTAAACCTGCTTTTGCTCCTTCAAACCCTCCAGCACCTCTGCTGTCTTTCCCTCCAAATGAAATCCGCTGATTATGATGTGTTTCGCCCTATCGATCCGCTGCATATCTCCTACCGTGGGTTTGTAGAGATGTGGATCTGTACCCGGGCCCATCAGCCCATCAATATTCACAGATACAGGCGTGATGGTGCGCAGCATATCTGCAGACATGCTCGTCGTTGTGAGTATGGAACGCGATGCATCTTCCGAGAGCGGAGAACACGCCTGGAAAGAATAAGCGGATATACCGAAAAGCAGAAGTGAAAGAGTCTTCTTTATCATGTGGCAAAATTAAGGCAGCCCTCCCTTTATTTAAAATGATTCCAAATAAGGTTTTTTGCGCATTATTGTTCACCATTCCCTGCTAAAATGACCTTTGATCTTTTGCAAAAACCTCGTGCTCAATTCCACGTTGGCCAAGTCTTTTATGCCTCCAATGAAATCCCTGTTTCCGAAATTACCTGCGACACATAGACACTATCTACCTTTACGTTTCTACTAGAAAAAACATCATGAATCATCCACACATCCAAAACGTCTTAGAGGAACTGGGAATCCAGTCCAACAACCCAGGAAGCAGCAACGGGCAATGGATGTCCGTAGAGGGGGCCGAGCTCATTGCTTCTCAGTCTCCCGTTGATGGCAAACACATCGCTTTCACAGAATCTACCGATCGTGCTGCCTACGATCGCATTTTGGAAGATGCAGAACGTGCCTTCATTCATTGGAGGGAAGTTCCTGCACCACAACGCGGCGAGATCGTCCGTCAATTCGGAGAAAAATTGCGCGAGAAGAAAGATGCCCTTGGCCGTTTGGTCAGCTATGAGATGGGCAAATCCCTGCAGGAGGGTTTTGGTGAAGTACAGGAAATGATCGATATCTGTGACTTCGCCGTTGGTCTTTCCCGACA
>CATILC010000213.1 GCA_949516455.1 Flavobacteriia bacterium
GCGGGCTATTTGGTCCTCGTCCATCCATTGATGAAAAAATACAAGGCCTTGGATGTGATCCAATGGGTGTTCTTCTTTGGCCTGATCATCGTGCTCCCCTTCGGCCTGCAAGGATTCCTCCGCGTGGAGTGGACACAGCTGCCAGACCTCATTGTCGCCAAGATCGCATTCGTCGTGGTGGCCACCACATTTTTGGTCTACCTGCTCAATTTATTTGCGATCTCTGTGGTCGGAAGCGGAACGGTGGGACTCTACATTTATCTCCAACCGCTTCTCGCCGGTTTCTTCGCCTTTTTGAGCGGCATGGAACAGCCGCATCTGGCACAGGTCGGCTGGGGGCTGCTGATCCTGACCGGCGTGGTTCTCGGAAGCCGAAGGATATCGAAGAATTAGACGATCAAGTGCGGACGAATGCCTTCGCGCGAATCCTTATTTTTACACTCCTTTGAAATCTGACCCCATGAAAAATCGAGTGCTTGTCCTCATGCTCGCCACAGCCTTTGTGGCCTGCGGACCATCAGATAAAAACAACGAATCAGATATGGACGCTTCACCCAATCCACTGCTCGTCGAATGGAGTACCCCTTTCGGTGTTCCTCCCTTCGATCAGATCGAATCTTCTCATTATCTCCCAGCCTTCAAAACAGGCATGGAGGAGCAACTCGAGGAGGTCCAGGCGATCGTGGAAAATGAGGATGCACCCAGCTTTGCAAACAGCGTTGAAGCTTTGGAACTCAGCGGCGCCACTCTGAGTCGTGTGGCACATGTCTTCTACGCTGTGAATGCAGCCCACACCAACGAGACCCTGCAGGCAACGGCCAAAGAAGTAGCTCCACTGATGGCGGCCCATGGCGATGCGATCAGCCTGAATCCCGATCTATTTGAACGCATTCAGGCGGTATACGAACAAAAGGATGCTCTGGATCTGAGCGATGAGGAAGCCCTGCTCTTGGAGGAGACCTACACGGATTTTGTTCGCTCCGGCGCACGGGTGACTGGAGATGACAAGACCCGGCTAAAAGAGATCAATGCCCGTTTGGCTGAATTGGGTGCTGCTTTTGGCGAAAATCTGCTGGCAGAGACCAACGGTTTTGAGCTGCATCTCACCGACTCAGCCCAAGTGGCTGACCTGCCTGATGGTCTGCGTGCCCTGGGAAGTCAGGAGGCCAAATCCAGAGGCAAAGAGGGTTGGGTGTTCACCACCCAGAGGCCCAGCTGCAATCCCTTTCTTCAGGCCTCTACCGACCGCAGTGCGCGGAGAAAGATCTTCGATGGCTATGCGCTGCGCGGCAACAACGGCAACGAGAACGACAACACGGACATCATTGAGGAGATCGCTCTGCTGAGCTTGGAACGGGCCAAGCTTTTGGGCTATGAAAGCCACTCACACTATGTGCTGAGCAAGCAAATGGCGCAGGCACCTGAAAATGTCTATGGCTTCATGGACAATATATGGCCCAAAGCTTTGGAATTGGCCAAGCAGGAGCGTGCCGATCTGAGTTCGGCGATGAAAGCCGACGGCATCGAAGAGGCCTTTGAAGGATCGGACTGGCGCTTCTATGTGGAGAAGATCCGTGCAGAGCGCTATGCTTTCAACGAGGAAGAAACCAAACCCTATTTCGAATTCAACGCCGTACGGGAGGGCTGCTTCATGCTGGCCAACAAGCTCTTTGGACTCTCTTTCGACCCGCTGGAGGACATGCCTGTATGGCACGAAGATCAACAGGTCTATGAAGTGAAGAATGAAGACGGCAGCCACCTCGGTATTCTTTACATGGACTTTTTCACCCGCGAGAGCAAGCGCGGAGGCGCCTGGATGAATGAGCTCCGAATGCAGCAAAATGCGGATGTATTCGTCACACCCATTGTGACCAACAACTTCAACTTTCCTCCGCCCACTGAGGACGGACCCTCACTTTTGAACTTCACCGAAGCACAGACGCTATTCCACGAATTTGGACACGCGCTGCACGGCCTGTTCAGCAATGTGAAATACGCGAGCCAGTCGGGAACCAATGTACCCAGAGACTTCGTGGAATTCCCCAGCCAGGTGATGGAAAACTGGATGAGCGAGCCCGAAATTCTCAAAATGTATGCGCGCCACTATCAGACCGGCGAGGTCATACCGGACGAAATGATCGAGCGCATGAACGCTGCCAATCAATTCAACACAGGTTTCGCCACTGTAGAATACATGGCGGCCGCCTATTTGGATATGGCCTGGTACACCCTGACTGAAAAACAGGAACTGGAGACCAATGTATTTGAAAAAGAAGCCATGGAGCGCATCGGATTGATCGAAGAGATCATTCCCCGCTACCGATCGACCTATTTCGGCCATATCTGGGGCGGAGGTTATGCCTCGGGCTATTACTCCTATCTGTGGAGTGAGGTTCTGGATGCCGACGCCTTTGCAGCATTTAAAGAGAACGGTATTTTGGACCGGGCCACTGCCGAGCGCTTCCGCACCATGCTCAGCAAAGGAGGCTCTGCACCGAGTATGGATCTGTATGTCGCTTTCCGCGGACAAGAACCCAAGCCCGCTTACCTGCTCGAAAAGAAAGGATTGAACTGATATAAAAGAACCGCTCCCTCCAAAGCCTCCCACTATGACCCTGCACAGCCCCGAGAGCTACCGAACCGCTTTGATCGACGCTTTGAACAGCATCGACAGTTCGGCCGTGAACAGCCTGGCCGA
>CATILC010000214.1 GCA_949516455.1 Flavobacteriia bacterium
AGGTATTCTTTGAAAACAGAGTGCTGTTCATCTCAAAAGGGAGAACGGAGACATTTGATAAAAGTTGAACGATACGCTTCATCTGTAGGCACATAAAGGTACAAAGTGCCTGAAGTGGCAGAGCTTCGAAGCCTCATTCGTTGGCGCCCCCTGCGCATTGACCGGCCCAAGCTAACTTTGAGGCTCAATCTGACTCCCATGACCAAACTGAGTATACTGCCCGATGAACGATCCGTTGCCCTGGAGATCTATCTGTTCCAGAAAGACAGGGATCTAAGCAAGTTGCCCCTGGGCAGAAAGCAGAAGGGCCTTCTGAGAGAACGCTTCGCCGAGGATGACAAGAGGGATTCATTTGAACTCACGGACGGCGATCGTCGTCTGCTGATCCAAAGGCTGGAGGTGGCCGCCAAAAGCGATGGTCGCGAGATTGAAAAATGGCGAATGAAGGCAGTGGCTATCTACGATCGCTGCGTGGCCCTTCGTTGCAACAGGGTGCAGTTGGTCGCCCTTGGAAAGCAACAGCCGCTCTTCCCTTTTTGTGAAGGATTTCTGCTGTCATCCTACCGCTTTGAGAAATACCTCAAGGAACCAGCCGAATGTTTCCCTGAAGTCTTGTTGGCCCCCGGCCTGAATGAGGACGATCATCAGGAGTTGCAATCGATGACAGAGGCGGTTTCTTTTTCACGTGACCTGATCAACGAACCGCTTCAGAGTTTGGGAGCGACCGATCTCGCGGAGCGCATCCGGACCAAAGGGACCGAATGCGGATTCACTTCGGAAGTGTTTTCGAAGAAGAAGATCGAATCGCTGAAGATGGGCGGTATCCTCGCGGTGAACAGAGGATCACTCGACCCGCCTTCTTTTTCCATTTTGGAATGGAAGCCCGAGAAACCGATCAACGAGCGGCCCATCGTGCTGGTGGGCAAGGGTGTGGTTTACGATACCGGTGGGTTAAGCCTGAAGCCGACACCGGGTTCGATGGACAGCATGAAGAGCGATATGAGTGGAGCCGCTGCTGTGGCCGGAGCCTTTGTGCTCGCCTCGCGGCAAAAGCTTCCCGTGCATCTGATCGGACTCATTCCAGCCACGGACAATCGTCCGGGGGTCAATGCCTACACCCCAGGAGACATCATCGATATGTACGATGGCAGCACTGTAGAGGTTCTCAACACGGACGCCGAAGGAAGGATGCTGCTTGCTGATGCGCTGAGTTATGCCAAGAAGTACGATCCTGAACTGGTCATCGATCTGGCGACCCTCACAGGATCTGCAGCCATAGCCATAGGAACCAAGGGCCTCGTGGCCATGGGGAATGCAGAGAAGAAGGAAATGGATGCCTTGGTGGAGAGCGGAGATAAAGTACACGAACGGGTGGCGGTATTTCCATTTTGGGACGACTACAAGGACATGCTCCGTTCGCCCATAGCCGATCTGAAGAACATCGGTGGCCGTGAGGCAGGCGCCATCACTGCAGGAAAATTCCTTGAGCACTTCACGGATTATCCATTCATGCATCTCGACATTGCTGGACCTGCCTTCCTTCATACCAAGGACGGCTACAGGGCCCAAGGTGGAACAGGTGTAGGGGTTCGTCTGTTGTATCAGTTCCTGAAGGAGCGCAAATGACCACAGAACCCAAAAGAAATCAGATCGCTGCGATCAGCGTTGGCGATCTGAACGGCATCGGACTGGAAGTCATTCTC
>CATILC010000215.1 GCA_949516455.1 Flavobacteriia bacterium
ATCCGGGTACGGGACACAGGTGCTGGCATGACTCAGGAGCAGGTCAAGAAGATCTTCGATCCGTATCAGCAGGTTTCTGAAGAGAAGCAGAAGAGAAGAGTGGGCACGGGTCTGGGCCTTTCGATTGTGAGCCAGTTCACTGAGCTGATGTCGGGTACGGTGGATGTGGAGAGCAAGAAGGGAGAGGGAACCACATTCACCTTAAACTTTCCTCTTCATGGCTAGAAGTATTATTCTTTCAGGTCTGTATCATTCAAATTCTATTACGATTGATTAATTTTCGTTTCAATTCATTCGTGTAAGTTTGTTATGACATTTTCTCAAACCCCCGCTCGATGAATACCCTTCTGATCGCAAGGAATGAGGCAGTTGCTCTGGTCACCATCGATCGGCCCGAGAAATTGAATGCACTCAATAGAGAAACCATAGAGGAACTATCAGATGCGCTGGACACGTTGGAAGCGGACCGGTCCGTTCGAGCGATCGTCCTGACAGGAAGTGGAAGCAAGGCGTTTGTCGCCGGTGCCGACATCTCGGAATTCTCTTCTTTTTCAAAAGAGCAAGGCGAGCAGCTGGCCCGTGTCGGGCAGGAAAAGCTTTTCGATCGAGTGGAGAATATGAGCAAGATCGTCATCGGTGCCATCAATGGTTTTGCCCTTGGCGGTGGCCTGGAGCTTGCCATGAGTTGCCACTTCAGGTATGCCAGTGAGACCGCCCGAATGGGCCTGCCAGAAGTGACCCTTGGCGTCATCCCGGGATATGGCGGCACACAGCGTCTGCCCATGCTCGTGGGTAAGGGAATGGCCATGGACATGCTGGCCACAGGCCGGATGATCAAGGCAGATGAAGCGCTTCGGATCGGCTTGGTCAATCGGGTTTGTGCACCCGATGAGTTGCTGGACGCATGCATGAAAATCGCGCAAAAGATCGCAGCCAATTCATCTTCAGCCATTGCCGAGGCCATCAAGGCGGTCAATGCCGGGATGATGGATCGGAAACAGGGCTATGAGCAGGAGAAGATCTCTTTTGGCCATTGCTTTGGTACATCGGATTTCAAAGAAGGAACTGAGGCTTTTTTGTCCAAGCGTAAGCCCCAGTTCGGATGAGAAGTCGGGTGGCACATTCTTTAGTTCTTCTCTTGCTCTTGCCCCTGTTGGGTGCGGCTCAATTCGAGTCCAGAGCCTTGCTCGATTCGGCAAAGGCTTTGGGGTTGGAAGATGCCATGGCGAAGGAAATCTTGTTCCGAGGTGCATTAGATGCTTTGGATGAAGGTGCTCCAGCGGAGCTGAAAGCGGAGGTTAATAAGGAATTCGGAAAGTTCTTTTTCTATACCGGCCGGTACGACTCAGCCTTGGTCTATTTTCAGCGTTGTACGCCTTTTCTGGAAAAAAGTTCCTTGGAACTGGCGACCTGCTACAACAATCAGGCGGCAGCATACCAGCGTCTTGGACGTTTAAAGGAGGCCACTGATCGTTATATCGAAGCGCAAAGGATCTACGAATACCTCGACGATCAGGCTGGTTTGGCCAAGGTATTTAACAACCTCAGCGTTCTGAATCAATCCGCCGGAGAGCTCAGCAAAGCCATTTTCTACATCCGAATGTCCTTGGGCATCAACAGGGCTCTGGCGGATTCTTTTAAGATCGGTGAAAACCTCAATAATTTGGGCACCATCTTCTTGCGGCAGAATCAACTGGATTCCGCCCAGCACTGTTTCGAAAAGAGTCTGGAGATGAAGGGCAGTGATGCCCGGACGGGAGGATCCACCTTGAACAACATGGGCCTGATCCATGTGCGGAAGGGCGACAACGCAATCGCTGAAGATTATTTGAAACAGGCCCTCGAGTACAGAAGACAAAACAACGATCAGCGGGGAGTGGTGAGTTCTCTGCTCAATTTAACAGATCTCTATGCCATCATGGATCGAGCTGCTGGGGCTGCCTCGTTTCTCGAGGAGCTGAGGAAAATGGAGGTTCCCTCCAACGACTATGAAATGCTCCAGCGAATAGCGAAAGCTGAAGGAGCGGTGAGTGCGCTTCTCGGAGATGCTGAGGGAACTCAGAAGTCCTATAATCGGGCGATGGCGTATTCTGATAGTCTGTACGAGGTCAATAGGAGCAAGCAGATCCTCGAAATGAACAGGCGATTTGAATTGGAAAAGAGTGCATCAGAGATCGATCGGCTTAAGGAGGAAAAATCTCAGGTCGAATCTCATATCAAAAGGGATCAATTGATCTTGTTGTTCCTGTTGCTCTTTGTCGCGCTGCTACTGGTATCCGTCATTGTGAACAGGCAAAGAGCGAGGCAGAACCAACGTCTGAGTGAAAAGTATCAGACGCAAAAGCAGATCGCAGAGCAAAATGCAGTTTTCAAGGAACAGTCCATGAACATCCTGAGCCACGAGGTACGCACGCCCATCAATGGCATCATCAACCTGACCGAATTCCTGAAGACCCAGTGCCCAAATGATGAATTGCATGAGATGGTGGAGATGATCGAAACCAGTGCAGTTCGGCTGAACAATGTGGTAATGAATGTGCTGAACGTGGCCAAGTTCCATGCCGGTCGTCTGGAGATGGATCTGTTGCCCACAGATGTGGTGGAGATCTGCAAACAGGCGGTGGCGAGTTTTGCGCATTCCGCAAAGTTGGAACTGCTTCATCTGGACTATGAAGGCTCGGAAAAGCCGGTGCATTGCCTTTTGGATGCCCAGCTCCTGCA
>CATILC010000216.1 GCA_949516455.1 Flavobacteriia bacterium
TGATGAAATCGTCCGCCCTTTCTGGGCAGTTGCCAGGTCCAGAGCACGAATCGGTCATCGGGTGCACGCAGCCTTGAAATGCTCTTGAACGAGTCGAAGTCTGAGTGGTAGGACGAAGGATGGGCAAGCGTATCGACCAGGAAGTCCAATAACAAGGCATTGGCCTGCAGCCTCATGGAATCGAGGGGCGCACTCAGTATACTCAGGGCGACCGAGTCCATGCCCAGGAATCTGTTTGCGGAACGGGCATCCTGCCCAAAGGCCAATGGCCCAAACAGAAGCAAACCGATCAGGCAGCTAAAGGCAGTACGCTTCATGAACACAAAAACGGAAGCAAAAAACCAATGGTATTCAGAGGTGGAGAAAGTCTTTCTTTCCCAGCAGTTGCTCTTCGGTCTCCACATGGTCCTCATCGGGTACGCAGCAGTCTACAGGGCAAACGGCGGCGCATTGGGGCTCTTCGTGGAATCCCTTGCACTCCGTGCATTTATCTGTGACGATGTAGTAGACATCGTAGTCTACGGGTTCCTGCGCTTCGTCCGCATCAACCTTACCTCCGCTCGGAGGAACAATGGACCCACTCAGCGAGGTGCCGTCGGAGAACCGCCATTCCAAAGCACCTTCGTAAATGGCATTGTTGGGGCACTCGGGTTCGCAGGCACCGCAATTGATGCATTCATCTGTGATCTTTATCGCCATGCTTCTTGCTTTCTTTGTCAAAAATAGAAGAACATGTCCGAGTTGAGCATCGGAAGACGTATAGAAGCCTTTGCAGAGTTGTCTGATCGACTCGGTGCCCTGCGTTTGGGCCAAGCGGAAGCCACTGCCGATCCCGTACGCCGCTTGATCGCAGATCAGGTGAACAACAATCCCTGGTTCACTGAACAGCAGGTCATTCGTGCATTTCAGGAATGGATCGATCTGTTGTCCTCGGAAAAACTGAGCGCGTGGACCCAGGAGCTTGAAGAAGCCTGCGGGGGAAAGACCGTTGCGCTGATTCCAGCTGGAAACATCCCTTTGGTAGGCTTTCATGACGTGTTGAGCGTTTTGATCTCGGGTCATTCCCTACTGCTTCGGCCGTCATCTGAAGATCCGGACCTGATCCCCATGCTCCTGTTGATGCTCGAACAGATCGAGCCTGTTTTTCACGATCGGATCCGCATTGCCGATGGAAAACTATCGGCCTTTGATGCGGTGATCGCTACGGGCAGCAACAATTCCGCCCGGTACTTTGAGCACTACTTTGGAAAATATCCGCACATCATCCGCAAGAACCGGACTTCAGTGGCCGTACTGACCGGAGATGAAAGCCCTGAGGAGATCGATGGACTGGCCGATGATGTGATGGCCTACTTCGGTTTGGGTTGCCGCTCGGTGACCAAAGTCTATTTGCCAGAAGGCTTCGATATCGACCGGATCTTTGGTTCGCTCTACCGCTACCGCGACTACCTGAATTGCAAGCCCTTTGCGGATAACTATGACTACCATCGCTCGCTTTGGATGATGAACCAGATCCCTTTCCACGAAAACGGCTTCATGCTGCTCCGCGAAGAGGGTTCTCTGCACTCTCCTGTGGCTGCCTTGAACTACTGCTTCTATTCCGACATCGAGCAGGTAAAGGAAGAGCTCTCTGCGCAGCAGGAAGAACTTCAGATGGTCGTCGGGAATGTGTCCGATCTGTTCCCAAGGCAAGCGGCGCTGGGCGCGGGTCAGCAACCTGCACTGGACGACTATGCCGACGGGGTCGACACGCTTTCTTTTCTCAGAAGTCTGTGATCAGCTCAGCGCGGTCTGCTCCTGCATGAAAGTGATCATGCTCTGCAGCAGCGGCGTACCGTCTTCATTGCCCAAGGCTGGATCAACGGCGCGCTCCGGATGGGGCATCATGCCCATCACATTGCGTCCTTCGTTGCAGACGCCTGCGATGTTCGCCACAGATCCATTCGGATTGGTCTGCTCGTTGGCCTCACCTTCTTCATTGGCATATCGAAAGAGGATCTGTCCGTTGTCTTCGAGCCTTTCGATGGTTTCTGCATCGGCGAAGTATCGCCCCTCGCCGTGTGCGATGGGAATGGTATAGGTTTCTTCTGTCTCCAATTCTGAGGTGATCGGACTGTTGAAGGAAGCCACCACCAGCTCGATGTTCTTGCAGATAAAGCGCTGGTTGTCGTTGGCCAAAAGGGCGCCGGGAAGCAGACCGCTTTCGCAAAGCACCTGAAATCCGTTGCAGACACCCAGCACAAAACCGCCTTGCTCAGCGAAGCGTATCACCTCCTCCATGACGGGCGAAAAACGGGCGATGGCCCCAGACCTGAGGTAGTCTCCATAGCTGAAGCCACCTGGAAGCACCACGGCATCCACGCCCTTCAGGTCGCGGTCTTTGTGCCAGATGACACTCACTTGGTGGCCCAGGATGTTGCCGAGTGCATCGATCATGTCCTGATCACAATTCGAACCGGGGAAGCGAACAACGCCAAAGTGCATGAGTCAGATTTTGAATCAAAATTAGTTGATGTGTGCCTAGAACGGGAGCGCCGAGAGGTCTGAGTTACCCCCACATAATACACTGAGCAGCCTCCGACCTTTCCATCGGTCTTTTTCCTTGATGATCGCAGCAAGTGAAACGGCCGCACTGGGCTCCACCGCCTGTTTCAAATAGCGGTAGATCCACTTCATGGCTTCCAGGATCTCCTCTTCGGTCACGGTCACGATCCCCTCTGCTTCCTGCTGAATGATGGCGAAGTTCTGCACGCCCAGGGCGGTCCTCAGTCCGTCGGCCATGGTGTTGGGTGCGGGCTGTTCCTGTCGAACACCGGATTCCAGCGAGCGAAAGGCATCATCCGCATTGAGCGGCTCTGCGCCGAACACTTTCAGGTCGGGTTGAAATTGCCGCGCAGCCAGAAGAGATCCAGCCAGAAGGCCTCCACCACCCACGGGAATGAATGCGGCATCCAGGCCATTGATGTCTTCGATGCACTCCTGCATCATGGTGGATTGACCCGTAATGATGCGCTGGTCGTCGTAGGGCGGTACGAAGCTGAAACCGTGCGCATCCATCAATTCGCTGCACAATTGTTCACGGGCCAGCTGTCCCGGGGCACAGAAATGCAGCTGAGCGCCATAGGCATTCATGGCTTCCACTTTCACCTTCGGCGCGTCTTCGGGAACGACGACATGCACCGCTGTTCCAAGGGCCTTGCCCGCCCAGGCCAGTGCCTGTCCATGATTGCCGCTCGAGTGGGTGATCACGCCTTTGCTGCGCTCTTCAGCCGTCATCGAATGCAGGGTGTAGCAGGCCCCCCGAACCTTGAAAGATCCGGTCTTTTGCAGATGCTCCGATTTGAAGTGCACTTCGCACCCCAAAGCCTTGTCGATCCATTGGCTGCGCAGTATCGGGCTGCGGTGGATCTGCCCCTCGAGAAGCTCGGCTGCCTTTTTCAGATCAGGGTATTTGTCGGCCTTCATCGCTCTTCCTTTTCTCTGGACTCATCTTCGGATTCCTCGGGCAGTTCAAGATGGACAAAGTCCGCCTGCGGATCGAGGATCTCTTCGATCAGGTCAATGAGCTGTTCTCTAAA
>CATILC010000217.1 GCA_949516455.1 Flavobacteriia bacterium
AAGACATCCAGCCGCTTCTGGTACATGGCGATCAACTGCTCGACCAATTCGGCCTGAGCTGCTGGATCGGTCGTGGCCTTGATCCGGCCCTTGATGATCTTGGGACCAAAGATGAAGGTGTTCTTGGTGGCTTCCGGGCAGTTGGTGTAGACGTAATTCCATCCTTCGTAGGCCGAGGCATACTGCTTGGATTTGTACATCTGATAGTAGATCTGGTAGTTCTCGTAGCATTGTACGCTGTCAGCTCCCCACTTGCCTTGTCCGCTCAGCAGAGAGGAAGACAGAATCGCACCTGCCATCAGGATCAATTGTCTTTTCGCTTTGCTCATCATCTGTATTTATACTTTATGAACCAACGGTCGTTCAGGGTGACCCCAAAGACGAATTGGTTGATCTGTTCTCTGATCAGCCCTTGTTCGAGGGTGCCGCGTATCGAATAACTATACCCGACATTGATCGTATTGTTCCTCTCTTCTCCCGGTGCAAGCCCACGGACCCTCAACGGGATGCCTACGCCAAATGTCATGCCATAGGTATCGATGCCTTCGCCTCTTAACTCGATGGGCGATTGATACAAGAAGCCTCCTGCCCTAAATTTCCAATCGGCCAGGCTGTTTCTGCTCCTGTAGAGGGGGCGCAAAGCATAGCGTGGTGTCATCTCTCCGCCCAGCCCAATGCGCAGGCTGTTGGTCAGAGGCGTTTCCCCTTCTCTTACCGATGCATTGGCCCAACTTGCGCCATAGACATCCAGGCCGATCATCCAGGCATAGTGATGGATGTCCGGATGCTTTCCACCGAGCACTATTCCACCCGACCAACTGCTTGGAAGGCCCAGATCGTCATCGAGGAATTGGCTGTCCAGCGTGTCTCTTGGAAAAGGTGTGTTGCCCACAGGACTGTAGGTGAAGGCCGTCTGGCTGAAAGTTCCTCCCAGCGCATTCTGGCCTTCCCAGGTCAGGCCCAGGACGAGTTCCTTGTTGCCATCGTCCATATCCCTTGCATACTGCAGACCCAGCTTCAAGTTCATATCACTGACCAGATAATCGGTCTCGTAGCGTGAACTGAAAAAAGAAGCATCGTCATAGCGGATGTCCTGGAAGTATTCGAGATTTCCGAAGTAATAGACTGCCTGAAGACCCAGATGAAGGCCGTCGAAGCATTCAAAGGATTGATTCAGATAGAGTTTGTTCAGTCCGCCCGTCCCCTGATACTGCCGGGTCACCTGTCCGATCCCATCGATCTGCTCAGATTCGGAGAGCTGATAGCCCACGGCTGTAAAAGGAAGTGCTCCGATGGAAATACCGTATCGCTTGGAGATCGGAATACCGAGGGCAAAGTAGTTGAAAGAGGCATAGGTCTGCTCGACCGGACCCAGCTCCTGAGTACGCTGATCGACAGTGACCAGTTTGCCGGCCATTTCCAGCGTGGTCAAACGCAAGGCATTGGAAGCCGCCGGATTGTTCAGATTCAAATTGAATGGGTCGCGCAGAGCCGAACTCAAATGACCGGTGGTCAATCCCTGCATGAAGACCGAGGTCACCGCATCGCCCAAGGCAAAACGCGAATAGGGCGAAACCGAATTGGACTGCCCAAACAAACCAAAGGGCAGCACAAGCAGCCAACAGATCTTCTTAAGATTCAAAGGGAGCCAAAATGATGGTTGCACAATTCATTCAATCCGACGAGGGCCAATTGCGGGCGGGCAAAGATGCTATTTTCAAGGTGCTTCTCCAAAGATGGGGCGTCCCCACCGGTCAGAAGGATCTGCAGATCGCTGTAGCGCTCACTGAATGTGCCGATCAGGCCCTTTACTTCATGCAACAGACCAAAGAATGCACCCGAACGCAAGGCCTCTTCTGTATTGCGTCCCATGAGATCATCAGCCGTTCCCTCCACCAGAGGCAGTCGCTCGGTGAACGAATGCATGGACCGCTGACGCATTTTCAGGCCCGGACTGATGAGACCTCCTTCGTAGCGAACGCCTTCTTCCAACAGATCATAGGTGACACAGCTTCCCGCATCGATGACCAAACAGTTGGTCTTTGGGAAAAAGACCTGGGCCGCAGCCACATTGGCCAAGCGATCCGCACCAAGGGTTTTGGGCGATCGGTATTCGTTTTCAAAGGGCAAATGCATTCCCGTATCGAAGGAATGAAAGGCATAAGGCAAGGCATCGATGAAAGAGCGCCACGGCTCAGAGGTCTTTCCTGTGGCCGCACACATGCCCCTCTGAATGGACGCATCCTGAAGGAAAGCCAGCAGATCCGGATCGTCAAGACTGCTCACCTCGATAATGGTCTGCATCGTACGTCCCTCAAAAAGAGCTGCTTTGACCCTTGTATTTCCAATATCTACGATCGCTTGCATCGGCCGATCCATTATTTCGCAATTAACAAAGGACAATTATATTTGCGCCCCTGAA
>CATILC010000218.1 GCA_949516455.1 Flavobacteriia bacterium
CCTCAAGACAGTTTGGTGGTCGTAGTGGACCTGGACCAAATGGACAGTTCTTCTGTCCATGTACAGAACCTGAAATCGGATGCCCGTGCGGGAATGGACATCTATATCTGGACATGGAATCCGAATGAACATCAGGCAGGCCACCCGCTGGTCAATGGAATCGGAAGCCAGGCCTGGAAGAACAGCAATGACAGCCTTCGGATGACAGCTTTGGGCAACATGAAGTACCGATATGTCTTCAAGCCCACCCTGATCGATTGGTATGATACCGATACGGCCCAGGCCTATCAGAGAGGCTTTTCCTTTTTGGTCAAACCAAAGGATGGCGGCGGCTGGGGTGACCCGGACCGCAAGTCGGACGACATCAACATTCCCATTCCCCGTCCCGGGCTCAATGCCGATATCGTTTCGCATCCGGATCGCTTCTATTTCGTCGGTGCCAACGAGCAGGTCGCCCTGCAGGGAGAATCGCCGGTAGCTGCTGATCTTGACATCACAGTGGATGGCGTTTCGGTGGCTTCTGCGGTTGGGCAAACTTCCTTGAGCCACACATTGGATATGAGCACTTATCCGAACATGCGCTTTGAAGTTGTCCTGACCGCGACTCTTGGCGCAAAGACAGAATCGGACACCGTGTATCTGATGAAAAGAGGCCCGACGCCCGTGGCACCGCTACCAGCCAATTCAGAAGAGGGCATCAGCTATCCGAGCAACACATCGGTTCGGCTGCAGTTGCGTGCGCCTGGAAAAGATTTCATCTACGTGCTGGGAGATTTCAACGGCTGGCTGCCCGATCCGGCCTACGAAATGGCCAAAGACCCGGCCTCGGACTATTTCTGGCTGGAGATCACCGGCCTGACGGCGGGGAAGCAGTATCGCTTCCAATATGAGATCGACAGCATGGGGCTTCGCGTGGCGGATCCCTACTCGGAAATGATCCTCGACCCCTGGAACGACAAATACATCAGCCCGGCGTCCTATCCCGGCCTGCTGCCCTATCCATCCGACAAGACGGCGGATGCGGTGGGTGTTTTGGAGCCTGGTAGAACGCCCTACAACTGGGACAGCAGCATCAACTTCCAACGGCCGGCAGAAGACGACCTGATCATTTACGAACTGCTGATCAGGGACTGGGACATCCGTCACAGTTTTCAGTCGGTGATCGATCGTTTGGATTATTTGGAAAAATTGGGTGTCAATGCCATCGAACTCATGCCGGTGAATGAATTCGAGGGGAACAACAGCTGGGGCTACAACCCTTCCTTCATGTTCGCTTTGGACAAATACTACGGCACAAGAGACAAGTTCAAGGAGTTGGTCGAAGAATGCCACCGGCGCGGTATGGCGGTCATCCTGGACATCGTCTTGAACCATCAGTTTGGACAAAGTCCATTGGTGCGCATGTACAACCAAGGCGGTTATACAGCGCCCACCCCCGATAATCCATGGGCCAACCCTGTGGCCAAGCACGATTTCAATGTGGGCTACGACCTGAACCACGAAAGCGCAGCGACCCGTTACTGGTCCAAGCGCGTGATCGAATACTGGGTGGACGAATACCACATCGACGGCTACCGCTTCGATCTGTCCAAGGGGCTGACCCAGAACAACACATTGGGCAATGTCGGTGCCTGGGGCCAATACGATCAAAGCCGCATCGACATTCTGCAAGATTATTCAGACCACATTCGTGGAATCGACCCCAGTGTATACTTGATCCTGGAACACTTTGCCGACAATACAGAAGAAAAAGAACTGGCCAACAGAGGATTCATGTTGTGGGGGAACCTCAACCACGAATACACCGAAGGGGCCATGGGCTATTCCTCTAATTTCAATTGGGCTTTGTCTTCATCCAGGGGCTGGAATGGAAATAAAGTGGTGGCTTATGGCGAAAGCCACGACGAGGAGCGCATTCTGTATAAAAGCCTTCAGTTCGGAGCGGCAAACGGCCCGTACAACATCAAAACCCTTCCCATTGCACTGGACCGCGCGGAGTTGGTTCCGGTTTTCCTTCTGCCCATCCCGGGGCCAAAGATGATCTGGGCCCACGGCGAACTCGGATACGATGTATCCATTGATGATCCCTGCCGGATCTGCGAGAAAGCCATTCTCTGGAATTACCTCAACGAGCCCGACCGAAGGGACGTATACCGAGCCTACCAGATCATGGCGCAGCTCAAACGCACACATCCGATGATCTTCCGGAACGATCCGACGGTTCGTGGCCTGAATCAAAATCTCAAATTCATGAAGTTTGAGAAGAGCGGCAATCATGTGCTGATCTATGGAAACTTTGGAATGAACAGTATGAGTGTGCAGCCATTTTTCCCATCGACGGGTTGGTGGTACGATCTGATCACCGGGGACAGCCTCAACGTGACGGATGTGAACATGAGCATCAACTACGATGCGGGTGAATACCATGTGTATGCCAATAATCCGTGGTTCATCGATTCGGATATGCCCATGGATACGGATGACGATCTGATGCACAGGGGCAGCCCCGGAGTTACAGTGGGGCCCAACCCCTTTTCAGATGAACTGCACTTCTATTTGGCCGATGGATGGGACCTCTCCCAGGTGCGTCTGACCATTACCGATATGCTGGGAAGGAAGATCGCGGATGAGCAGGTCTCGGTTCGCGATGGCGCATTCACCTGGCATGCCGAGCAGATGCCCTCTGGTCAGCAGATGCTGCTTTACCGCATCCAGCAGGAAGACCGCGTGTATTTGGGAAGGATCATCCGAACCGCCCATTGATCATAAAGACCCTTCAGAATCATTTACCCATGAAGCACATTTACCTCAAACTGCTCCTAAGTGCCACTTTGATGGCCCCAGCCTTTCTGCAGGCGCAGGTCCTGACGGGCACACTACTGGATGAGAACAAACAGAGCCTGCC
>CATILC010000219.1 GCA_949516455.1 Flavobacteriia bacterium
CGTATCGATCTGTCCACGGGCGAGATCGTCGATATCCAACCGCAACCCGGGGCCAATGATCCCCACGAGCGCTTCAACTGGGACGCCCCGATATTGGTCAGCCCGCACGATCCCAAACGCATCTATTTTGCCTCCTATCGCTTGTGGCGTTCCGATCAGCGAGGTGATTCGTGGCGCGCTGTTTCTCCGGATCTGACCCGCAACGAGAATCGTGTGGAGTTGCCGATCATGGGAAAGAAACAGAGCATCGACAATGCATGGGACTTTCTGGCCATGTCCAATTACAACACCATCACTTCTATTGCAGAATCGCCCGTACAGGAGGGACTCCTCTATGTGGGTACAGACGATGGGCTGATACAGATCAGCGAAAATGGAGGTGCCGACTGGCGCAAGCTCGAGGTATCTGCTCTTCCGGGTGTTCCCAAGCGAGCCTTTGTGAATGATCTGCGGGCCGATCTGGTCGATGCCGGAACGGTCTATGCCTGCCTGGACAACCACAAGGAAGGTGATTACCGACCGTACTTCTACAAGAGCAGCGACAAGGGGAAGACCTGGAAACGGCTCACTGATGGACTGCCCAAGAAGACCCTGGTTTGGCGAATGGTACAGGATCATGAGCGATCCGAATTGCTCTTTTTGGCCACGGAGTTCGGCGTCTATTTCAGCTTGAATGCCGGACTGAACTGGATGAAGCTCAATGGAGGCATGCCCACCATTCCCGTTCGCGACATCACCATTCAGCGAAGGGAGAACGATCTGGTAGCAGCAACCTTCGGGCGCAGTTTCTATGTGTTGGACGACATCAGTCCGCTGCGGGCCATCGATCAGGATCTGATGGCACAGGAGGCTGCACTTTTTGAGCCAAGGGATGCGTGGTGGTTCTTCCCACGTCCTCATCTGGACTTTGGTTCGGTGAAGGGTTCCATGGGCCATGCGCATTTCACAGCACCGAATCCACCACGTGGAGTCAACTTCACCTACTATCTAAGAGACGGATACCGCTCCACCAAGGAAGAGCGTCGTGCGACGGAGAAAAAGCGATCAAAGGCTTCCGTCCCCTTTGCTGGCTACGAGGCCATGGAGGCCGAACGCGTGGACGAAGGTCCAAAGCTGATGCTGATCATCCGCAATGCCTCGGGCGAAGTGATCCGACGCATTCCTGCACCACATGCCAAGGGATTCCATCGTGTGAATTGGGATATGCGCCATCCTTCTGCCGGGGCACTCAATGCGTCCAGACCGCCCAAAGAAATGGACCCAAAAGGCCCAGCAGGTTTTCTAGCGGTGCCCGGATCCTACACGGCTTCCCTTATGCTTCTCCAAGATGGTCAGGTACAATGGACGCAGGGGCCGGTCTCATTTGAACTGAAACCGCTGCGTAAAGGGACATTGGAGGGCAGCAGTATGGAAGAAGTCGATGCTTTCTGGAGAAGCCTGGAAGCCGCCAGTGGTCGAAGCGACCTGATCACGATGGCGGTAACGGAGCTGGCCAAACGGGTGGAGGCCCAGCAGGTTGCATCTGAACGCAGTCAGAGCGCTCCAGGAAGTACAGACAGTCTGCTCTTTGTCCTCCGCAATGAGATCCAGGCGATGAAGACCAACTGGTCTGGAGAGCCGCTCAAACTGCAGATGGGCGAGAAGCCCCCTCCCTTGATCTCCGAGCGTCTCTTCGCTTTGGTGCGAAGTGTCGGCCGTTCCTCCTATGGTCCGACCCAGACCAATTTGGAGACCATGGCACTCATTCAAAAAGAGCTCGAGGCCTATGAAGGACAGATCGAGGAACTTCGTTCTGGATTGGACAAAGTAGATACGGCGCTGGAACGGGCAGGAGCACCGCCCATTAAGAACTAGAGCCGAGACTTTTTAAATGAGAAAGGCCCGTGCATTGAATGCACGGGCCTTTTCTACTGCGTCTGTTGGAATTATCGAATAAGAGCGACCGTTCCTTTTCGCTGGATCTTTACACGTTCCTGATCCGATGGATCCATGAAGATGGCATCGAGTTGCCAAACGTAGATGTCTGCACGAAGACGCTGCTCGTCGATGTCCCTTCCGTTCCA
>CATILC010000220.1 GCA_949516455.1 Flavobacteriia bacterium
AAAACAGCCAAGGCAGCGACTACGATTGCGTGCTCTGGTTGTTCCGGCACTTACAACGGCAGCGGGGCAACCTATTCGGGAAATAGCACCAAGTGCATTACCTCTTTCACTGGAAGCGGCGGTACCATCAATGTGCAGAACAGCAAGATTTTGAGAATTTGTGCCAACGGAACCATCGGGACGATCAATCTGTCGAGCAACGCAGCCCTGGAGATCGCGGATGGAGTAAGCGTAACCATCGGCACACTGAATGTCAATACAGGCACAACAGTAACCGTAGGTGATGGAGCGACGGTCACAGTGAATCAAAACTGCTCACCGAACGGAACCATCACCAACAGAGGGACCATGGACTTCAAAAAAGTGTTTGGCCCGAACAATGGTTCTACCATCCATAATTATTGTAAGATCATTGCCAAGGATAACAGTTCCCTGAATTCAAACAAATTCTACAACCATTCTTTCTGCCAGTGGCAGAATAAGCTCACGATCAACAACGGCGCCAAACTATACGTTGACCCGAACTCTCATACCAAAATGGAGGACCTTCAGCTCAACGGTGAGATCAAGCATAATGGAGGTTCGGGAACGGCACTCTTGGAGGTGACCGACCTAGCCAAAGCGAATTACGGCGCTAAGGTCGACGGAAACATCAAAGCGTGCATAACAAGAAGGAACAAAAACCCCCGTATGACCAGTAGCCACTTGAAAAATGGCGCAAGTTTCAGCTGCGATATCTACATCCCAGCCAGCAGTTGCCAGCCTGGCTTCGGGAGCAGTGGTGATACCGATGGAGATGGAGTTGACGACGAGAACGATGCCTATCCCACAGATCCGGATCGGTCTACTAACACCTACACACCGTCTGAAAATTCCTATGGCACCGCCATGTTCGAAGACCTCTACCCCTACGAAGGCGACTACGACTTCAACGATGTGGTGGTCAACTTCCGAACCCAATTGGTCGCCAACGCCAGCAATCAGATCGTCGAAGCCAAGGTCAAGCTCATCAAGATGGCGCGTGGCGGCAGCTCAGAATCTGGCATGGCCATGCAACTGGGCACCGTACCCTCAGCCAAGGTGGAGTCAGTAACGGGCTGCGAGCTTTCTGGCTTTGCCTCCATCGGCACCAATGGCGCAGAGAACGGACAGACCTATGCCAACATCATCTTCTGGGACAAGATCAGTGAGGCCTGGCCCAACACCACCGGTGCCTCCATGCAGAACACCGTCTCTGCCAACCCGCACTCCGCTGAAGACACCACGGAGGTGACCATCACCTTTACCGAGCCCATCGATGCTTCCCTGATCTCTGGTAACATCTACATCTGGGTAAACAACGATAGAGGACGGGAGATCCACTTCGCAGGAAAGCCAGCATCCGACCTGGTAGACCCTTCCTACTTCGGAACAGGATCGGACAACTCTGACCCCAGCGATGTGACCACCATGTACAAGGGCAATGGCAACCGCCCCTGGGCGATGGAGATCTATTCAGAAACCTCCCATACCGAGGAAAAAGTGGACTTTACAAAAGCCTACCTGCATTTCTCCAACTGGGCCCTGTCTAGCGGAGGCAGCTACAACGACTGGTATAGAGACGAGTCCGGCTACCGCGGCAGCGACAGTAAATTCTACACCAAATAAGAGAATATCTCTTCCAATTAAAGCCACCCGGAGGTGGCTTTTTTTATGAATTCAAGTTTTGAAATACTAATTGGGAATTTTAAGACCAATTTGGGAAAATTAACAAATTGCAAACCGCTGATAATTTGACACATGAGCTTTTGGCACGTGTATTGAAAGTTTGTTACACGTGTACTTATAGTAAAAAATACTAATACAAAAACACTAATGAGAACATCACTCACTCCTATTGCCATAAGTTTTGTGCTTTCGATCTTTCTCGTATCCTGTACCAAGGACAGAATAGAACGCGGTACCAACTCCTCTCCCTCATTGGTGGCTTCCATGTCGGAGCTGGAAACGCCCGCCCATTTTGACTGGCGCACCACAGAGGAACGCACTTTCATCCTTTCTCTGGGGAACCATACTCCTTCAAGCGCCAAATACCGCCTGGAATGGTATATCGAACATCCGAGCACCGGAGCCGATATGCGGCATGTGGCCCTGATCGACAAAAGCAACCCCTTTGTGGGCAAAGTGACTCTGCCCAAGTATGCGGAAAAGGTGTTCATCAAACTCATTACGCCCAATGCGCAAAGCAGCATCCAGGAGTTTGCGGCTGGGCCCACCACCTCGCACACCTTCTTTACAGGAAAAAGAAGCATGAAGATGTCGACGATCTCTTCTATCACCCAGATCGGTGGAGACATATATGGTTCCACTGATGATATTTCCGGTCAGTCTGTTTCCATGTCGACGGATGGAACTCGAATGGCTGTCGGAGCATATGGCGCATGGGGCGGTCAAATTCCAAGAAAATTCACCGGTCTGATCCGCATTTTCGAGTGGAACGGATCTGGATGGTCCCAAATGGGTGTGGATATTTCAGGCGCCGGTAACGACAACAGAAGACAAGGTCATGCAGGTTACACTGTTTCCCTCTCTGGTGACGGCACACGTGTAGCTATGGGTTATCAATGGTACGGTACGAGCGGTGCCACCTACAAATCAGGCGGGGTGAAATTGTTTGAATGGGATGGAAGTGCATGGAATCAAATGGGTTCAGATATTGTCGGGGAAGGCCAACAAGACTATGCAAGTACAGGATTGTCCTTATCGAGTGATGGACTGCGCGTGGCCATTGGCGCACCTGGTAATGATGACGGTGGAAATGATGCAGGCCATACACGGGTTTATGAGTGGGACGGTTCCGACTGGAACCAAATAGGTGCAGACATTGACGGGCAATTCCATAGGAGTGGCGATAAGGCCGGCACAAGTGTTTCCTTGTCTTCAAACGGATCTATCCTTGCTGTAGGCTCACCCTGGGACAACTTCATGACTGGTCAAACGCGCGTGTATCAATGGAATCCTTCTTCCCTGAGTTGGGATCAGCGGGGTGCATGGATAAATGGAGAAACTCGATGGACCAAATCTGGTGAAAGTGTCTCGCTCTCTGCCGACGGAAGCATACTTGCAGTAGGCGCTCCAGAAAACTCCGGCAACGGAAATAATTCAGGCAGTGCACGCGTGTACGAATGGAACGGATCGAATTACATCCAAATAGGGGCAGATCTTGATGGTGAGACTTCCAATGACCAATTCGGCACACGTGTCTCCCTTTCTGCCGATGGATCACGCTTGGCTGTATCGGCCTCTTGGAACGATGGAGGTGGTTCTAATGCAGGCCATGTTCGGATCTTTGATTGGGATGGAACTGCATGGAGTCAAATCGGCTCCGATGTGGATGGAACGGAAGCAGAATCCCGTTCCGGTACGAGTTTATCCATGGCTGGAAATGGTGATTTCTTCGCGGTCGGCGCACCCTTTGACGACGGAGGAGGGTATCTTGCTGGCGCAACACGCACATTTTCTGTAACCGGCGTCATTCCTGGCGACTCAGACGGCGACGGTGTGGCCGATGCCAGCGACAACTACCCCAACGATGACACTCGGGCCTACGACAGTTTCAACCCCTCTGAAAATTCTTTCGGCACGGCCATGTTCGAAGACCTCTTCCCCCACGAAGCCGACTACGACTTCAACGATGTGGTGGTCAGCTGGAGGCAACAATTGGTCTCCAATGCAGACAATAAGGTTGTGGAGGCCAAGATCAAAGTGGTCAAGGTGGCGCGCGGCGGCAGCCTTGAGTCCGGCTTCGGTCTTAAGCTCGGTACCGTACCTTCAAACAAGGTCGCTTCAGTTACGGGCTGCCAGCTCTCCGGCTTCGCCTCCATCGGCGCCAATGGCGTAGAGAACGGACAGACCTATGCCAACATCATCTTCTGGGACAAGATCAGCGAGGCCTGGCCCAACACTACCGGCGCCTCCATGCAGAACACCATCTCTGCCAACCCACACTCCACTGAAGACACTACAGAGATCGTGGTCACCTTCACCGAGCCCATCGAGGGTACGCTCCTGAACAACGGTGGGCCCTACATCTGGGTGAACAACGAAAGAGGACGGGAGATCCACCCGGCCGGAAGCGCACCTACCGACTTGGTAGACCCCTCCTACTTCGGTACAGGCTCCGACAACTCCGACCCCAATGATGTGACCACCATGTACAAGGGCAATGGCAACCGCCCCTGGGCGCTGGTGATCTTCGAAGAAACCCCACAAACCGAAGAAAAAGTGGACTTTACCGAAGCCTACCTCAAGTTCTCCGACTGGGCCCTGTCCAGCGGAGGCAGCTACAACGACTGGTATAAAGACGAGTCCGGCTACCGCGGCAGCGACGATAAATTCTACACCAAGTAAGAGAACACCTCTTCCAATTAAAGCCACCTCCGGGTGGCTTTTTTTATGCGGCTAAGCCTGATGCCGATGCCTTGCTTTGCGCCCCCAGTAGATGGAAGCCAGCAAACTCAGCAGCAGACCAACGGGAAAAGACTCCACCAGAAAGGTGACCATAAAAGCCACCAACGGACGCTGATACCACTGCCTGAATGCGCGCAGGTCGGCTTGTTTCTGAACCACCTGTTCGGCCGTAAGCTCCGATGCACTCTGGATCTTTTGGATCTCTTGCTCCCACATTCGCTCCGTAAAGACCTTTCCCTCCTCGGTCTGGAAAAACACCACCCAACTCAGGCTGTAGCTCCCGGCCACGATCGCGCTCATTAAAAGGCCCAAACCAAATTGCGCCCAAAAGCGGCTTCGCCCTTCCTTGTGGAAAGCCCTGCGCATGCCCAATAGAACAGGGATGTAGGAAAGCAGAATGAAGGACCAACCCAAAAGCTCCAAAGCGTCATAGTCGGTTTCCTCCGAACCGATGAACTTCAGTCCGATCAAAAAACCCAAGAGGGCGATGAGCCCACCCGCAAATCCAAATGTCCAACTCCTGATGTTCATGGCATTTCGTTTGCTTGGAAAGGTCGCATTTGATTTTCAAACAGCGGAAATGCTGCCACAAAAACCCTGCGGGTGGAGAGTTGTTTTTTGGTCATACTTTAGAATGGTGCGCTCTATCCGAACGGTCATTGCCCTGGGGGTCTTCCTCCTCTCTTCTTCCGCAGTCAGCGGGCAATTCTACTATGGGCTGCACCAGAAGTTCGGCAAGAACCGAGTGGAATTCAACGAATTCGACTGGCGGTTCTACCGCTTCGAAAAAATAGACTGCTACTTCTATAAGTCGAGCCGCGAGGTGGCCGAACGAGCAGCCGTTCTCGCCCATGAAAACCTAAAGCAGATCGAACACGCCCTGG
Organism: Flavobacteriia bacterium; assembly: GCA_949516455.1. GTDB lineage: Bacteria > Bacteroidota > Bacteroidia > Flavobacteriales > Schleiferiaceae > RFXV01. Next base: position 5,334 of record CATILC010000220.1, read on the forward strand.
ATGCACCGGTCCGAGACCGAATGCACATCATCGTGTTCAACAATCTGTCGGAACTCAAGCAAAGCAATCTGAACGCCTCCACAGAAGACGACTACAACACCGGCGGAGTTACCCAGATCGCAGGCAACAAGATGTTTTTGTACTTCGACGGAAGCTATGCCCGTTTGGAGGAGCAGATTCGCGCCGGCATGTCGGAGATGGTCATCAACAACCTGATCTATGGCAGCTTTGGGGAGAGTTTCAAGAACTCCACCCTGCTCAATTTTCCGGAGTGGTACTTTGAAGGGCTGATCGCCCAGCTGTCTGGACCTATGGAAGCCGCCGAGGAAGCCCAGCTGATGGACGGCTTCATCTACGACCGATATACCCGCTTCAACGCGCTGACCGGACAGGAGGCCCGGGTGGTCGGCCACAGCATCTGGCAGTATGTGGCGGAGACCTACGGCAAAAAACTCATTCGCAACATCCTGTTCATGTCTGTGGTGAACCGAAATGTGGATGCTGGATTCCGCAATGTGGTGGGCGTCGACCTTCAGGCCATCCTGCAGGGATGGAGGCAGCACTATGTGGATCGGTTCCAACTCACCACAGGCGTGAACCCCATGGGTGCACTCGAAGATTCAGCCTTGTTCCGAGGGCGCAGCGATGAACGCATCACCCACATCGAGCTGGACAAAAAGGGAAAGCAAGCGGCCTTTGTGGTCAACCGCCAAGGGCGCTACAGCCTGCGCATCTGCGACCTGGAGACCCGAGATACGCGCGTGGTGCACCGCGGTGGCTTCCGCATTCCCCAAAACGCCGACCGGAGCTTTCCCCTGCCCGCCTGGCATCCGAACGGGCGCATACTTGCCTTCCTGACAGAGGAAAAAGGCTATCTGTGGCTCAACTTCTACGACCTGGAGAAGAAAAAGACCGAGCGCCGGGAATTCTTCGCCTTCGACAAGGTCTTGAGCATGACCTACAGCCCGGACGGAAAAAAACTGCTGATGTCCACCGTGAAGGACGGACGCTCAGACATCTCCCTCTACACCATTTTGAGCACCTCAGTGGAGGCCATCACAGACGACATCTACGACGATCTCGATCCGGTATTTGTGCAGGGCAGCAAGCGCATTATCTTCCGCTCCAACCGAAGCAGCAATGAGCTTGACGCGGCAGACGAGAAAACGGCACCATCCACCTCACCCTTCCACGATCTGTTCATCGCCAACCGCAAGCGGGGAGAAACCGACCCACTGCTTTGGCGGATCACCCAGACTCCGGATGTGGACGAGGATCAGCCGCAGGCCGTAGGCAATGCTCAAATGGTCTATGTGAGCGCACAGAACGGTTTTCGGAACACCTATCGCGTGGACATCGATTCCTCCATCGCCTACGTGGATACCGCCGTGCACTACCGCTACACCTTCAAAAAGTACCGGGTGAATGAAGCACCCTACCACACCCTGCTGCAGAAGGTCCATTCCCGAAGCGGCACCCGACTGAGCACCCATTTTGTGGACGGACGGGAACAGCTGCATCAGGACATATTGCAGTGGAACGGCAGAAGGGAAATGATCTCAGAAACGGCGCCAGAGGCCGAAGTGGCCACCGAACTCCCCAAAGGTCCACGGCTCTTGCCCTTTGAGGTCCTGCCCGCCGAAGTGGCGCCGTCCGGGGCGGTGGACATTGAGAACTACCAGTTCCATCCGAGCCTGACCGGCGGGGTCACGCGGAAGCGAAGGAAACCCGAGCTCGAGGAAGTGCCGAGCAACAATGTGATCCTGCCCTTCCCGGTGGCGCAGAGAGCCGACAGCCTAGAGATCCCCGTGGCCCGCAACTACTTCACCAGCCTGTATCAGAACGAATTCACCACGCAGATCGACAACATCTTCGCCAATCCGCAGTACCAGCTCTACATCGGCCAGCCCAGCCCGACCATTTTCAATCCGGGCTTCAATATGCTCTTCAAGGTGGGCGTACTGGACCTGTTCAACGACTACCGCATCACTGCCGGGGTACGGACAGACTTCCAGCCCGTGGCCGGACTTTCGCTCAGCCCCAACTCCGAGCTGTTCATCGGTCTGGAAGACGACCACAGGCGGCTGAATCAAAGCCTGGTGCTCTATCGGCAGAGCAAACTGGGAGACACCCAGGAAGATCTGGGCTTTGCCAATTCCTTCCTCTTTCGCACCCTCGTTCACGAGGCCCGATACACAGCGCGCTGGCCCTTCAACCCGGTCAGTTCGGTGGAGGCATCCATCGCCTACCGCAACGACCGCTTGGTGATCCTGAGCGTAGACGGCTTCAGTGCGATACAGCCCAAACAATCCGAAGACCGGGGCGTACTTCGCGCCGCCTACATCTACGACAACAGCCGCAAACTCGGGCTCAACCTCTACGATGGACTTCGCTTCAAGGTCTTCACAGAATACTACAGGAACCTGAGCATCTCCAATACCGGCCTGCACACGGCCGGCATCGACTTTCGCCATTACCTGCCGCTGCACCGCACCTTTATTTGGGCGAACCGACTGGCCTATGGCACCTCCTTCGGAAAGGAAAAGCTCGTGCACTTCATGGGCGGAGTGGACAATGAGTTCAGCCCCCAGTTCGATTACGAAACGCCTGTGGCCACAGACGAGAACTACATCTTCCAGACCGTGGTGACCAATATGCGCGGTTTCATCCAAAACATCCGGAACGGAAACAACTTCGTGGTCATCAACTCCGAGCTGCGTTTCCCCGTATTCAAATACCTGTTGAACCGTCCGATCCGCAACGATTTCATTGCCAACTTTCAAACCGTGGGTTTCTTAGATGTAGGGACAGCCTGGAATGGGCCCAATCCCTGGTCGGAAGAGAATGCCCTGAACAACCTGGTCATCTCCAAACCGCCATCCATTCGGGTTACAGTAGACCGGCAGAAGAACCCCATAGTCTACGGAACCGGTTTTGGCCTGCGTACCCGGCTCTTTGGCTACTTCGTTCGGGCCGACTGGGCCTGGGGGATCGACGATGGACAGGTCATGCCCAGCGTCTTCTACTTCAGCATGAGCACGGATTTCTAGGAACGCTTTTTCGAAGCGCGCTTCCGCTCGGCCTCGTGCAGCACACTCTTTCGGCCGATCGTCCGGGTAATATGGTCGCGCTCCAGATCCAGTCCGCGGGCAGGAGAATATTCGCGTCCGTAAAAGATGATCTGCAGGTGCAGCTTATTCCAAAGCGCTTTTGGGAAAAGACGCTTGGCGTCCTTCTCGGTCTGTTCCACACTTCGGCCACTGGTGAAATTCCATCGGTACATCAGGCGGTGGATGTGGGTGTCTACGGGAAAAGCCGGATGACCGAATGCCTGACTCATGACCACAGAGGCTGTTTTGTGTCCCACGGCCGGCATGGCTTCCAAGGCTTCAAAGCGCTCGGGCACCTGTCCGCCGTGCTGCTCCATGATGATCTGGGACAAGCCCTTCAGCCCTTTGGACTTCATGGGCGTGAGCCCGCATGGCCGAATGATCTCTGCGATCTCCTCCACGCTCAGCTGGGCCATGGCCTCGGGCGTATCGGCCAGGGCAAAAAGGGAGGGCGTGATCTCATTCACACGCTTGTCGGTGCACTGCGCAGACAGCACAACAGCCACCAGCAGCGTAAAGGGCGAATGATGATCCAGCGGAATGGGCACCTCCGGATAGAGGCGCTCCAGTTCATCGATCACAAAGGCTACTTTCTCCTTTTTATTCATTTCAATAAAAAAGGGGACGCGTGGTCCCCTTGAATTTTATTTCTCAGCAACCCGTCAGTGGGTCTCCTCTTCCCCATCCTTGATGGGCACGGTTTGAGGCACGTAATCCTCGTCCATTCCGGGCTTGCTGTAGTCGTAGGCCCAGCGATACACCTTGGGCAAAGCACCCGGCCAGTTGCCGTGCATGTGCTTCACAGGCGCCGTCCACTCCAAAGTGTTCGACTTCCATGGATTTTGATCGGCTTTCTTTCCGCGGAACATGCTGTACACAAAGTTGAAGAAGAACAACAGCTGTGCGGCCGTACCGATGATGGCAAAGTAGCTGATCAGCACATTGATATCGGCCAGATCGTCGAACATCGGGAAGGCGGTGTTGGTGTAGTACCTTCTGGGCAGACCTGCCAGGCCGAGGAAGTGCATGGGGAAGAACACACCATAGGCGCTGATGAAGGTGAGCCAGAAGTGCCAATATCCCAACTTTTTGTTCATCCGCCGCCCCCACATCCGCGGGAACCAGTGGTAGATGCCCGCAAACATTCCGAAGATGGCCGAGAGGCCCATCACAATGTGGAAGTGCGCCACCACGAAGTAGGTGTCGTGCACGTTGATGTCCAAAGCGGAGTCACCGAGGATGATGCCCGTCAGACCACCGGTGATGAACGTACTGACCAGAGCAATGGAGAACAGCATGGCCGGAGTAAACCTCAGGTTGCCTTTCCAGAGCGTGGTGATGTAGTTGAAGGCCTTGACCGCAGACGGAATGGCGATCAGCAGTGTGGTGAAGGTGAAGACCGAACCGAGGAAGGGGTTCATTCCCGTCACGAACATATGGTGTCCCCAAACGATGAAGCTCAGGAAGGCGATCGCCAGTATGGAAGCGACCATGGCGCGATAACCGAAGATCGGCTTGCGCGAATTGGTCGCGATCACCTCAGAGGTGATGCCCAATGCAGGCAACAGAATGATGTATACTTCCGGGTGTCCGAGGAACCAGAACAAGTGCTGAAAAAGTACGGGACTTCCGCCCGCGTGATCGAGCACCTCACCTCCGATGAAAATATCGCTCAAATAGAAGCTTGTTCCCATGCTCCGGTCAAAGACCAGCAGCAAGGAAGCAGAGAGCAGAACGGGGAACGAAAGAACTCCGAGGATGGCGGTCACGAAAAAAGCCCAGATGGTCAGAGGAAGACGCGTCATGGTCATTCCTTCTGTGCGCAGGTTCAAAACTGTTACGATGTAGTTCAGGCCACCGAGCAGTGCACTCACAATGAAGAGCGTCATACTCACCAGCCAAAGGGTCATTCCCGTGCCCGAACCAGGGATCGCCTGAGGAAGAGCACTCAAAGGTGGATAGACCGTCCATCCCGCTGCGGCCGGACCGCTGGTCACAAAAAGAGATGCCACCATGACCAAGCTGGAAGCGAAGAAGAACCAGTAGGACAACATATTGATGAATCCTGAGGCCATATCACGGGCACCGATCTGCAACGGAATGAGTAGATTGGAAAAGGTGCCGCTCAGGCCTGCAGTGAGAACAAAGAACACCATGATGGTTCCGTGGATGGTCACCAGAGCGAGATAGATATTGGGATCCATCACTCCGTCGGGCGCCCACTTGCCCAGGAAGGTCTCCAAGAGTGGATTGGGCTGCTCTGGCCATGCCAACTGCAAGCGGAACAGGGTCGACATGAACATGCCGATGGTTCCCATCACCATTCCGGTGATCAGGAACTGCTTGGCGATCATCTTGTGATCGGTGCTGAAAACGTAGGTGTTCCAGAAGTTGGGCTCCGGATGATCGTGATGGTCATCGTGGTGCTCATGCCCCGCTACCTCGTGGAGCTCTTCTTGAACTTCAATGGTTGTTGTAGACTGTTGATCGGACATTTCCCTTTGGATTTAGATCGACTCTGCGAATGTTTTCTGTTCCTTGATCCAGTTGTTGAATTCCTCTTCGGTTTCAACAACCACTTTCATCTGCATATTATAGTGCGCCGCACCACAGATTTTATTACAGAGTAAAACGTAATCGAATTCATATGGTTCTTCGCCTTTGCCGTCCCGGATGTCATTTACCCGGGCCACTTTTTGCTCGACGAAATCGTCTGTGCGCATCTCTGCCGTCGTGACCGTGGGCGTGAATTTGAACTGCGTTACGGCACCAGGAACACAGTTCATCTGCACCCTGAAATGTGGCAGGTAGGCCGAATGGATCACATCCTGTGCGCGGAAACGGAACACGACCGGGCGATTCACCGGAAGGTGCATCTCTGTGCCAACAACGATGTCGTCCATGGCGTTGGGGTCCGTGTCATCCACACCGAGGATGTTGACGCCCGCGATATTGCGGACATTGGCATATCCCAGCAGATTATCGCTTCCCGCATAGCGCGCGTTCCAACCGAACTGCTTGGCGTAGATCTCCACCACCAAAGGCTCTTCTTCAGGATCTTCGAACATGATCTGATGCCAGGTGGACAGACCATACAAAATGAGTCCAGCCAGTACGATGGCAGGGATCACGGTCCAGACCAGCTCGAGCTTGTCGTTGTGGGACACGAAGTCGGCCTTTCGACTGGCCTTTCCACGGTACTTATAGGAGAAGTAAAAGAGAATGGGCTGCGTCAGGAAGAACATGACCAGAATGGTCGCCATGGAAATATCCCACAGCTGGTCCACATCGCTCCCGTGGGCAGAGGCTGCCTTGGGCAGGACCACATCCTGATAGGCGAACATCATCCAGATGAAACTTCCCAGCATGCCGATCATGAACAGGAGCATCAACAGCCCTTGCCAATCGTTGTCCCTTTCGGTGATCTCATTCTCGTCGACGCCCTTGATGGCTGTGGACAGTTCGAAAATGCGAACGATCTGGCCGATCACAACGGCCGCAAGAACTAGAACGAGCAGTATCAACAGTGTACTCATCGGTCGGTCTTCGGATTAGATATGATGAAGCTTACTCTCAGCAAGCATTGGGTGATTCTTGTGCAGCAGGGGCAGTTTCTCGAGTGAGCGGAATACCACCTGAATGAAGGCGCCAGCGTAGAGGGCACAGATGCCGAAATCGATCCAGCCAATGGACCACTCTGTTCCAACGGAACCTGGCATGATCATGACGAAGTGGTCGAGCCAGTGGCCGAGAAGGATCGCTGCTCCAGCGACAATAACGAAGTATTGATTCCGCTTGGAATCACGGCTCATCATCACCAGGACAGGGAAGATGAAATTCAAAACGAGCATGGTGAGGAAAGGACCGCTGTATTCTTCGAAACGCGCCATGTAGTAAGTGACTTCTTCCGGAATGTTGCTGTACCAGATGAGCATATACTGAGAGAACCAGAGATAGGTCCAAAAGACGCTGAACGCGAACATGAACTTACCGAGGTCGTGCAAATGGTTTTGGTTGAGTTCGGGGAGATATCCGTTCATCTTGAGGTAGATGGCCACCAGAGTGATCACCGTCACCGCAGAGACGAACATGCCAGCAAAGGTGTACCAGCCAAAGAGCGTACTGAACCAATGCGGGTCGAGGCTCATGATAAGGTCCCAGGCCATGGTCGAACTGGTCACGGCGAAGATCACCAGAAAGATGGCGGACATATTGCGCGATTTGCGCCACACCGCCCATTTCTCGTCTGTGCTCGAAGCCTCATCGGCTCGGCGCGAGAGCGAGCGTAAGATCCGGGCAAAGAGCACCCAAACGATCAGATAGGCGACCAAGCGGGCCATGAAGAATGGGCCGTTCAGATAAGCTGCCTTGCCCGCAATGATGGAATCGTAGGTGGCGCTTCCCTCCTCGGTGATGCCTTCGGCCATCCAATGCCACATGTGGTGCACATGACCGACACCCAAGCCTGCGATGATGATCATCACAATGAGTGGAATGGGCAGGAAGGTGGCAATGGCCTCCATGATCCGAAGACTGGTCACACTCCAACCGGCCTGAGCCGCATACTGGATCGCCAGAAAAAACAAGGAACCCAAAGCGATCGCCATGAAGAAGAAACTGTTGTGGAACAGACGGCTCCAGGGCTTATTGGCCGCAGGTGAGTGGTGGGCGTGCTCTTCAGCATGACCGTGTCCGGCTTCCGCCTGCATGGCCGTGTGCTCGTCGTTGCTTTCGGTATGCGCTGCCTCGCCGTGTTCGCCATGGCTTTCGGCATGTGCCTCTTCGCCATGTCCGTCATGCGCCTCCTCTGCATGTGCTCCGTGGTCGGAACCGTGTGCTGCTTCTGCGTGCATTTCGGTGCCGTGGCCATCTGCGTCGCCATGCGCCGCATCGTTGGTCATGAAGTTCATCACAAGGGCTACTGCGCCAATGGCCATCAGTATCCAGCTGAACCTCTTTGCTTTGTTGCTGAATTCAAACATTCTCTCAGGCTTCAGTTTGGTTCATTTCCCCTGCCTTCGCATTTGGATCCGGGCTGATCTCATTGCGCAGATACAGAACGTGGTTCACGATCTTCCAGCGTTCTTCCTCGGTGAGCTGTGAGGCGTGTGAGCCCATGAGGTTCTTGCCGTAAGTGATCACGTGATAGATGCTGCCTTCGGTGATGTTCGGCAGTCGGTCGCGGCCGTATGAGGGAATTCCAAGGAACTTTTCGCGCTGGGCCAAAATGCCATTTCCATCGCCCTTATCGCCGTGGCAATGACTGCAGAAAATGGTGTAGAGCTCTTTGCTCTCGGCCATCAGGGTCTCCCGGTCGGTTTCTTCAAAGCGCATTGGAGAGCGGAGGTAGGCCAGGGCCGAATCATAACCCGCCTGTGAGTTCGGATATTCGTAAGGAACGTATCCACGCGGTACGCTGCCCACTGGGGGCAATTGTGCCGAAAGGCCATCAGCGAAGACCGGATTGGGATCGTAGGTCTCGTAGGAAGGCGAACGGTACATATTGGGCATGTACTCCAAAGCGGTCTGGTCTTTATCTCGCTTGCACGAAGTGAAGAAGAACAGTCCGATCAGGGCACTCAGTGGGATCAAGGTTTTGCTCAAGCTCATCTTCCTGATTTTATTGCAATTCAACGGCTCCAGTTTCCTTCAGAAGACCTTCGAGATCTTCCCGTTCGCCCAACACTTCCACCTCCATCATGAACATATCGTCCGTGGTACGTGGATCGGGGTTCATCGCCTTCCGTCCTGGATACAGGCCATTGCGAATGAAGAAGGTCCACACCATCAGGTGTGCAGCGAAAAACACTGTGAGTTCGAACATGATGGGCACAAAGGCCGGCATGTTCTCTCCCCAACTCATCGAAGGCTTTCCGCCAATGTTCATGGGCCAATCGATGATCATCATGTAGTAGGTCATGGCGATGGCCGTACTCAGTCCGAGAAGGCCATACATGAAGGCCGCGATGGCGATGCGTGTGCCCTTGAGTCCGAGTGCGTGGTCCAGTCCGTGAACGGGAAAAGGAGTGAATACTTCCTGGATCTTGTATCCTTTCTCGCGGATGGCGGCAACACTCTTCAAGAGGACGTCGTCATCGTCAAAAAGGGCACGGACCATGGGGATCTCCCTGACGGGTTTCTCCACGTGCGCTTCCTGCGCCTCCGTTTGTGTATTAGTGGTGTCCATCTTCCGTATGGTGTTCCTTCTGAGCTTCCCCAGAAGATTTCAAGATCGTTTTCAGTTCGGCCTGTGCGATGACAGGGAAGGTTCGTGCATAAAGAAGGAAGAGCACGAAGAAGAAGCCAATGGTGCCCAAATAGATGCCGATATCCACGAAAGTGGGCGAGAACATCGTCCAGCTCGAGGGCAGATAATCCCGGTGCAGGCTGGTCACAATGATGACGAATCGCTCGAACCACATACCGATGTTCACTACAATGGAAATGATGAAAGTGAACATGATGCTCGTACGCAGCTTTTTGAACCACATGAACTGAGGCGAGAACACATTGCAGGTCATCATCGACCAGTAAGCCCACCAATAGGGTCCTGTGGCTCTGTTCAGGAAGGCGTACTGTTCGTATTCCACTCCCGAATACCAGGCAATGAAGAGCTCAGTGATATAGGCCACACCTACGATCGAACCGGTCAGCATGATCACAATGTTCATCATCTCGATGTGCTGGATGGTGATGTAGTGCTCCATCTTGAACATCTTCCGCATGATGATCAGCAGGGTCTGCACCATGGCAAAACCCGAGAAGATCGCACCGGCCACGAAATAGGGCGGGAAGATGGTCGTGTGCCAACCCGGAATGACCGAAGTGGCAAAGTCCATGGATACGATGGTGTGTACCGAAAGCACCAATGGCGTGGCCAATCCGGCGAGTACCAGAGAAACTTCCTCAAAGCGCTGCCAGTGTTTGGCCTTTCCTCCCCAACCAAAACTGAGGATGCCGTAAACGTGCTTTTGGATCGGCTTGATGGCGCGGTCGCGAAGCATGGCGAAATCCGGAATCAGACCGACGTACCAGAAGACCAGAGAGACCGAGAAATAGGTTGAGATCGCGAAGACGTCCCAAAGCAAGGGCGAGTTGAAATTCACCCAAAGTGAGCCGAAGGAGTTCGGAATTGGGAAAACGAAATAAGCCAACCAGATCCGGCCCATGTGAATGCCTGGAAAGAGTGCGGCCTGGATCACAGAAAAGATCGTCATGGCCTCTGCCGACCGGTTGATCGACATTCTCCACTTCTGACGGAAAAGAAGAAGGATGGCAGAGATCAATGTACCCGCGTGACCGATGCCGACCCACCAAACGAAGTTGGTGATGTCCCAGGCCCAGCCCACGGTCTTGTTCAGACCCCAGGTTCCGATTCCGGTGCCGATCGTGTACAGGATGTTCCCGATGCCCCAGAGGAAGAGCAGAAGAGAAATGCTGAATGCGATCCACCAGGAACGCGGTGGCGAGGTTTCGATCGGGCGGGCCACCTCGATGCTTACATCGTGGTAATTCTTTTCACCGAGAATGAGCGGCTCGCGTATGGGTGATTCGTAGTGCATATCCTGCTGTCCGTTTCTTCTTAGGCTTGGTTCCTGACTTTGGTCTGATAGAATACTGAAGGCTGCGTGCCGACCTCATCGAGCAGATAATACATCCGCCCGTCCTTCTTCGCAGCAGCGATCTTGCTGTCACCGTCGTTCGCATCGCCGAAGATGAGTGCGCCGGTATCACATGCCTGTGCACAGGCAGTTAGCACTTCTCCGTCGCGCAATGGACGTGATTGCTTCTTGGCCTCGAGCTTGCCGTATTGCGTGCGCTGCACACACATGGAACACTTCTCCATGACCCCGCGTGAACGCACTGTCACGTCTGGGTTGAGCACCATCTTACCGAGATCGTCGTTCATGGCGTAGTTCACATCGAACTGGTCTTGGTTCTCGTGGTAGAGGAACCAGTTGAATCGACGCACCTTGTATGGGCAGTTGTTTGCGCAGTAACGCGTTCCGATGCAGCGGTTGTAGGCCATGTGGTTCAGACCCTCCGCGCTGTGGGATGTGGCCGCCACCGGGCAGACCGTCTCACAGGGTGCGTGGTTGCAATGCTGACACATCACCGGCTGGAATACCACCTGGGGCTCTACTGCCGGATTCTCCATTCCCTTGAACTTGTCGATGGCACCGATGCCTTCTTCTTCTGCACGCTCGTCGGTCATGTCTGAAGAATAGTAGCGGTCGATCCGCAGCCAGTGCATATCGCGGCTCCTTCTGATCTCGTCCTTGCCCACAACGGGAACATTGTTCTCTGCATGGCAAGCAACGACACAAGCACCGCAGCCGATGCACTTGTTCAGGTCGATGGACAGGTTCCAGAAGTGCCCGGTCTCGTGGTCGAAGTCCTGCCAAAGGTTGGTTTCGTCCGGAGACAGCGGCCCCCTGTGCGTTTCGAATTCGGTACGGTTGTTCCAACCGCCCTCCCCTTTTGAAGGCTCGTTCAAATAGGTATCCAGACTCACCTCCTTGACGATCTGACGACCCATCATGGTGTGGTGCAGCTGTATGCAGGCGAATTCATGCTCTTCCGCTTCGGAAGCGCTCACCTTGGCGCCGGCCCACATAGCTGCGTCCTTCATCAATGAGTAGGCGTTGTGTCCGACCTCATTGCCTGCCTTTCCTGCATCCGTGCGCCCATAGCCCACGGCCAATCCAAAGGTGCCCTGAGCCTGACCCGGCTGGATCAGCACAGGAACATCGGTCAATGTGGCGCCGTTCACCTCAAGGTTCACCTTGTCGCCTTTCATGGAGCCATCCTTCTGATAGGAATTTGTCACGCCAAAACTGAGGGCGTCCGCCGGACTCATGGTCAGGTAGTTGTCCCAGCTGGTGCGGGTGATCGGATCGGGCATTTCCTGCAACCAGGGGTTGTTGGACATGCTGCCCGTGCCCATGCCTTCCTTCTCATAGAAAGCGATCTCGTATTCGGAAGCCTTTGTGGCTCCTACCGCAGCAGCGGCCTGCGCCAGCTGTGCTCCGTCCAGAGACATATCGCCGGCCGATCCACCATTCTCCACGGCTGCAAAACCATCGTGGACCATCTTGCTCCAGGAGATGCCCCGCGAAGAAAGTGTTGGGCTCAAATGCTTCTTGATGTAGTCGTAATAGGTTCCGCTCATCCCTGCGAAAGCCATCAGGCTCTCTTCTGCCGGGCGAGATGCGGGAAAAAGCGGACGAATGACGGGCTGTGTCAGACCGAGAAAGCCATCTTTGGGCATCTGGTCGGACCAGCACTCCATATAATGTGTAGACGGGAAGACAGCGTCTGAAAGCTTAGCTGTCTCATCCATGCGATCCGTCAGACAGACGGAATAGGCCACGCCCTCAAGTGCCTGTGCAAATCCAGCGCGGTCATAAGCAGGATTCACACGGTCCATGATGAGCACATCCACGGCACCTGCCTTCATATCTTTCATCAGCGACTGCAGGGCCGCTTCGTTTCCATTGCGTATGTACAGGCGCTCGTCCATGCGGACTGTGCGGCCTTCGTTCTCCAGCATGCGATTGATCCCCGCTGCCAGCATCTCCGCAGAAGCATCGTTCACGCCATTGATGACCAGGGAGGCACCGCGTGCACCCAAGAGGTCCTGAGCTGCCTGCCCGATCATTGATTTTGCAGCTGTTCCCAGCTTGGCCTTATTCAAAGGACTTCCTCCTGTCTTCGCAGCGATCTCGTTGTAGAGTGCCAAAAGCACCTGCGCCTGTTCGGATGCCTTCACACGGACGCGGTGGTCTGCATTGGCTCCTGCCAGACTCATATTCGATTCGAATTGGTAATGACGCGACATGCCCTTTCCTGGCTCGCGTCGGTCGGCATAGCCCCTGGACACACTCTGTCCGTTCAGGGAGGACAAGAAGTCCGATCCCACGGCAACGATCACCCGTGCACTGGCCATATCCACAGACGGCATGGCGCGAACACCGGTCATCTGCTCCCAGGCATCGAGTTTACCGGAGTGATCGACACTGTCGTACTGAACGAACTCGACATTTGGGTTGGCCGATGTCCATTCCGACATCATTTTCTTGTATGATGGACTCGACACCGAGTGGGCGAGCACCACGACCCGATTGGCCGCATCCAGCTTTGAACGGACCTCGGCATCGAAAGTCGCCTGATCGGTCGCCTCTCCGCCTTTCATTGGCTCTTTGAGTCGTCCGTTGTCGTAGAGCGAAAGCACACTGCCCTGTACACGGGTATTGGTGCCGCCGTTGAACGGACTGTCCGTATTGGGCTCGAGTTTGATGGGACGTCCTTCGCGTGTTTTGATCAGAACGGACGCAAAGTCGTGTCCGTCATAGAAAGAAGAGGCATAGTAACTCGGAACACCAGGGATCAGCTCATCCGGCTTGACCACATATGGAATGGATTCGATGATCGGCGCTTCACAGGCGGCCATGGTCGCGGCGGCTGTGGAAAACCCGAGGTATTTCAGAAAGTCCCGGCGCGAAGTGGAGCCATTCTCCAGGGACTGTGCATCTCCCAGAAAATCCTCCATGGGCATCTCGCTGGGGAACTCCTTTTTGGCAAGCTCTGCGGTGGAAACACTCCCGTCCAGCTCCGCCATTCCTTTCCAATATTGCTTTTGTTCAGCCATCGTCTTCAGGGATCGGTTGAGTAGTGGATCAATAGTGGCACTTGCCGCATTCCAGACCGCCGATCTTTTCGACGGTTATGGGCTCATCGCCGTATTTCTCTTTGAGTTGATCGTGCAGACCGGCATAGTAGCCATTGGTCTCGACCTGTACCTTGGTTTCTCTGTGGCAGTTGATGCACCAGCCCATTGAGAGGTCTGAATACTGATAAACCTCTTCCATTTCTTCGATCGGACCGTGACAGGTCTGACACTCCACCTGGCCCGCTTTCACGTGCTGAGCGTGGTTGAAATAGGCCAGATCGGGAAGGTTGTGGATACGAACCCACTTGACCGCTTTTTGCTCGTAATCATCGATATAGGCCCGTTCCTCCGGATCCCAACCGATGGCCGCATAGATCTTTGCGATCTCCGGCGAGCGTTCACCGTCGTATTTCAGATTGCCCCGCTCATCGGTGATCTCCGAACCATCGATGTACATATGACAGTTCATACACACATTGGTGCTCGGTATGCCCGATGAAGCCGAATGCCTTGCAGACGAATGGCAGTAATTGCAATCCACCTGATTTTCTCCCGCATGCACTTTGTGCGAGAAAGCGATCGGTTGCTCAGGCTGATACCCCGTGGACATTCCCACGCTCATCAGCCCGTAGTAGGTCTGTTGCAATAGGGTGACACTGACCACAATGATGGCGATCACGATGAAGGGTTGGCTCTTGACCACGGTGCGGGTCCAGAATCCGGCATCGTCTAGGAAATTGCTCGTGGAATCTCCCTTGACCACTTTCAGCGTGTTCTTGACCGTGTAGAGAATGGAGATCAGGAAGGCAAGGAAAAGAGACAGCCCGATGATGACCGGAACTGAATAGTCTTTTTCGGGGGCGGCAACCACAGTAGTGCCTGAAACGCCTGACACTACGGGTGCTGCTTTCTGATTGCCTTCTATCGTATAGGCCAGGATATCGTAAATGTCCTGGTCACTGAGCAAGGGAAAGGCCGTCAT
>CATILC010000221.1 GCA_949516455.1 Flavobacteriia bacterium
CCTTGTAGGCCCGCTCCCGATAGGATTCTCCATGGCGGCCCAAAGCCACTGAAAGCTTGCATCGGGTTTTGTCGTCCCAGCCATTGTCGAGCTGTCCTTTGTGCGCTTCGAGTTCGTTTTTGCATGATCTCAGCAGATCGCGAACTTCTTCGTGCAGACGGAAAGACTCAGGTCCTTCCTCGCGGACCCAATCCATGAGGAATTGAGTGAATCGCCGCATGTAGTTCAGCGTGACCATGGAAACCCCATTGCCCACCAGGGCATTGTTCGCATCGTTCCACTCCGGACGCTGGGTGTTCATCCATATCCCGGCTTCCGGGATGAAATTGTAGAGCTTGGTCAGCCAGGAAATGAGCAGTTTTTCCATCAAGCTGCTCTTGAGCAATTGCCCATTGGGCGCATTCATCAGACGCTGATCGTTACCCAGCTGAGCCACCCGGTTTTCGATGTCCTCATGCAGCTGATCGTCGAACCAAATGGTGTCCTGGGGATCGGCCACGATATCGTCGAACGAACGGATGCGGTAAGGCACATTGGCAAACACCAGGGATTCGTCGTTCGCCCATTTGACCAGATCCAACTGCCCGTGTGCCTTTGCGATCTCCAGCAATTTGAGCAGATAGATGATCTGGTGATCTCCCCAATAACCGATGTAGGACCATGAGTCGTCGGGCTCGATGACCTCCCAGTCCACGCCTTCTCGTGAAATGCGGTATGGATTGTATCCATCGACCGTGGAGGCGTTCAGGAACTTGATGATCATTCCTGTCATAAAGGTGGGGAAAGACAAGGCCAGCGCCTCCCAGTTCTGAAAAATGTCGCGCCAATTGCCCGCATAGGCCCGATAGCGACTTCCGTCCTCGTTCTTGAGTTCGATATCGAAGCGGTTCCAGGGTCGGCTCGGATCACCATGCCTTCTGCTGAAGGTTAGCGGCATATACTCATACAACAAGCGCGTCAGGTCAGGATTTGCCGATATCCAGTCTGCCTTTTGGAGCTGTGAATATTCCATCTCTGCCGGAAGGGCTTCAAAATGCTTTTTGTTGGTCTCGAACAACAGATTGTTCATCGAGTGGATGTACTCGGCCCAGTCCTTGGTCTCGATCCGGTAGTCCTCCTCGAATATCCCGCCCCGCATCACATTGTACAGCACATTGGCATAGTGCCTGGCCACACAGAGCTCGTCGGCCGTTTGCTGCAGCCCATCTGCTTTGGCCACGATCTTTTTGAGTTCGATGCCATCGTTCAGCAGATCCTCCTCCACATCCTTCTTCAGGCCTTGCACATCCGATCCGATGCGCCGGACCAAGTCCATGATCTGGGGCTGGCTCTTCTGCCCATCCAGGCAGAGGTGCCACTCCTTGCACTCCTTACTTGGAAGTTCGAAGCGGTCGCTTAAGAGGTAGGCCCCGGCCACACCTTTTTTGTCCGTTTCCTGGGCGATATCCTCTCCTCGCAGAAAGGCAGGTATCTGCTCTGAGGAAACCAGCACCTGGGCATCGGGAAGCCCCATTGACCAGCACACTGAAGCCTTGAGGGCCTCAGCTGGTTCTGCCCGGTCCACGATGATCGCGCTCAGCGCATAGATCCCCAATTTGGATTCTGGGTGCAGCTCTGATCGCTTATAGGCATTGGCCAGATTGCTCCGTTCATTTTGAAGACCGGAATCCACTCCGTAGGGAAGAATATTCTGTACTCCATCGAGCAGGTCGATCTGCACGTCCTCAGCACCTTCATTGATCAATGCACAACTGCGGACGAATCCAAAGCGCTCTGAAAAACGCCAGCGGTAGGCGAATCGGATCTGGAGTTCCTTGTTCACCTCCTCGAACAAAAGCTCATTTCCCCAAACGCTCTTGCTCAGGTGCCGATCGATGGGGTAGATGCCTTCGTACTTGCTGGAGAAAGGATGCCAGAGATAGGTCGTCCCTCCTTTCGTAACACGCAAAGCGGTGATCGGCCCCGTCCAGGGAACGATCCGGGTGATCTTGTCGTCGGTGTAATACGGGAAGAGGGCATTGTCTTCGTTTCCTCTGCCAGCGGATAGCCCGCCACTGCTGGAAATGAACATCCAATGATCCGAATGGCTCACCAGAGTCATGAAAAAGGGCGGCATCTGGTCCGCATGTTCGATGCGCAGGAATCTGTTTCCGTATCGATCAACGAATCGGCCCACTGCACGATTTTCCTCCTGCTTTAGAGGCGTTTGACTCAAATACATAAAAAGGCTTAGCGAGTTAGGGGTCTGTCTTTTCGTAGACCCGGACATAGTCGAGTTCAAAGATCTGCGTACTCATCTCGGGATCCATCCCCAGAGCACCTCCCCAGCCCCCGCCCATGGCGAGGTTCAGGATGAGGTTTTGAGGCTGGTCGAATGGCCATTCCCGGCGGTTCGCACTCTTGTCATAGAGGTAATAGAGCTCGTCGTCCACATATCCGCGGACCTCTGTGGGCGTCCACTCCACGGAATAAGTGTGCCAGGTGCCAGCCATGTCCGCAACAGGTCGAACACTGGAGATCTGGTTGCCGATCTTGAAATAATAGGCGGGGGTATGTACGGTCGCATGTGCAATGCCGTCTCCGGTGCTGTCGTTCAATTCGAATCCGACACTTTCCAAAATGTCGATCTCTCCACAATACGGCCAGCTCAATTCATCCACATAGGCATTTCCCAGGGTCCAGCCCGCTGCCCAGTTTCCACGCTGACGCGGCACCTTGGCCCTGAGTTCGATCTTGCCATAGAGAAAGGCCACTTTCCCGCGGGTGGTCAGGCGGGCTGATGTCCAGGTCTCATCGTTCTCACTCTTTTTTGCCTCGATAATGAGGGAACCGTTCTCTGTTCGGGCATTCTCATCGCGCCGCTCTGTATAGTACTGCAGTTCGTTGTTCCCCCAGCCCCAGTTGCCGAGGTCATAGGTCCACTTGGAGGTGTCGATCTGCTCTGTTTCAAATTCATCACTCCAAACCAATCCCCACTGGCTTCCTTCCATGGATTGGGTCATGATGCGCGTGGAGGCCCTGTGTTCCCTGAGCAGAGTGAAGGTGGCCATGTGGAGCTGAATTCCATTCTTTCGCGAATGAATGCGCATGGGATGCAGCGTATCCGCCCTTAGAGGACTGCCATCCACAGAAACCGTGTCGAGCGAGTCGCCATTGGAGATCCTCAATGCGCCCGTGATGTTGTAGGTGCGCCCATCGGGGTTGTCCACATAATCCTCGATCCACAGTTCCGACCCTTCAGCTGACGCACTTGCCACAACTTCGCTCGCGTAGCGGCCGGAAATTGGGAATTGCAGCCTCAGCTCCACCCATTGCCCGCTGTCCAGACGAAGAGAACCGTCCTCGGAAACGGCCATGGCAGAATCTGAAAATGCGTAGGCCTCCGTTGGAAACCATTGCACTTGAATGGCCCCGGCCAGGTCTTGTTTAACTGCAGTTTCGTTTGCAGATTGACACGAATTCAGCAGGCCCAAAAGGCCCAGTCCGATCCAACTATGCGGTCTCATGATCAATTCTTTTGTTTGACGAGCATCTCCTCCAGTTCCTCCAGCGATCTACCCTTGGTCTCGGGAAGAATGCGCAGCAAGAGAAGGACACCGAAGGCGGCGATCAGTCCATAAATCAGGAAAGTGGTCGCGCTGCCCAGATTGGACAGCTCCCAGGGGAAGATCTGCTGGATCAACCAGCTGACAAAGGAGTTCACAAAACCGATCACCCCAATGGCCAGGCCGCGGTAGAGGTTGGGGAATAACTCGGAAAGCATGACCCACATGACCGGGCCCAAAGAGAAGGCGAAACAGGCGATGAAGCCCAGTATGCCCGCCAGAACGAGGGTCGAATTCATGTCGATGGCCGCCTCCAGAATGTTTCCTTCGTTCCGGGCAAATTCCTGATTGCCAATGAGCTCTTTGATCTCGTTCTTGAAGACCACATCGCTTTCAAATACAGCGCCCTCCAAAGAAGACAGCCCTGTCACGCCCGATGCCTCCAAAGCCGCAATGTCTGAGGCCTCGAGTTGATAGCGCGCCTGACTGAATCCATAAGCACAAAGCAAAAGACTAATGGCGATGCCGGTGATGCCGATCAGCAGCAATGGTCTTCTGCCCATGCGATCGATCAGGAAGATGGCCGCCAGGGTAAAGATGACCGTTGTGAAACTCAGAAGAACACCTGAGGAAAATGCGGCATCCGTTCCTATGCCAGTTTGCTTGAAGATGGATGTGGCGTAAAAATAGACCGCGTTGATGCCCGTGGCCTGTTGCAGAATGCCCAAACTCAGGCCCACAAGAAGGATGTAGCGCAGAGCCGGTTGGAAAAGCTCTCCGATGCCCACCTTTCTTTCCTGGTCTTTTTCGCTGAAACTCTTGTTGATGGTCTCCATCTCGATCTTGCCCTGCTCGCTACCGTGGATGCTTTCCAGCACCTGCTGCGCCTCGACTTCCATATTTTTTGCATACAGCCACCTCGGGCTTCTCGGCACGAAAAACAGCAGAATGAAATAGAGAATGGCCGGGAAGAATTCCACACCGAGCATCCAGCGCCATACCGTATCGTCGGTCAGGACACTGTCTGGAGCGCCGTTGAATTGGTTGAAATAATAATTGCTCAAAAAAGCGGCAAAGAAGCCCAAAACGATATTCAACTGCTGAATGGAGACGAGCATGCCTCTGTTCTCTGCAGAGGAGATCTCCGCTATGTACATGGGCGCCAGGATCAGTGCGGCACCAAAGGCCAAACCACCGATCATTCGGGCGATGTACAGGGATTCATAGGAAAACGCATAAGCAGAAGCAAGCGCAGAAAGTGCATAAAGGAAGGCCACGCCGATCAGGATCTTCTTTCTTCCGATCAGATCGCTCAGTCTTCCAGCAATGAGCATGGCGATCATCGCCGCAAAGGAGGGCGAACTGACCACCCAGCCATTCTGCGCATCACTGAGATCGAATTCCGGAGCCGCATAGGACATAACGCCCGAAATGATCCCTGCATCAAAGCCGAAAAGGAACCCCCCAAGCGAAACCACAAAAGCGACAAGTATGGTCTTTCTTGTCATCGTCTTTATTTAAGCACACACATTTCCGGGGGAAAAAAATGCGCGTTGGTTCAATTGCGCGGCCAATTTAGTGGAATCCGCGGCGACAGCGAATAAATAAGAATGGATTTGTCCGTGGAGACCGAAGTCAACCGCCCGAAATCGCCTGCACGAAAGCCTCCTTCTTCCTTCGGGAAACTTCGACCCTGGTGCCGTCTTCCATCAAAGCGTAGCCCCCATCTTCCTTGAGGAACCGCACCACGGCATCCAGGTTGACCAGATGGGACTGGTGTATCCGGAAGAAGCCCTCTGGCGAGAGCATCTCTTCAAATTCTTTAAGGGTCTTTGTGACCACGATCTGTTTTTTGTCCTTCAAATGAAAAACAGTGTAGTTGTTCGAGGATTCGCAACGAACGACCTCTTCCTTCTTGACCAATTCGATCCCCTTCAGGGAGGGCAGCGCCAGCTTCTGCACCTTCGACCGATTCTGGACCAGTGCTTCCAGCTTCAAATTCAGGTCGTACTTCTCGCTGTTCTCCCGCACCTTCAGCAGCGCGTCCTGAAGTAGATCCGGGTCCACGGGTTTGGTGAGGTAGTCGATGGCGCTGTAGCGAAACGCCCGAAGGGCATACTCATCGTGTGCTGTGACGAAAATGAGCTGAAAGTCTTTGTAACGTACCTGCTCCAGAACATCAAATCCGGTCCCATCGTCCATTTGAATGTCGAGAAAGACCAATTCGGGTTCGGAATCATCGATCAGTGCCACGCCTTCCGCCACCGAAGAGGCTTCGGCCACCACCTGAACCGAATCATCGAGAAGCGTCAGGAGGTTCTTCAGGGCCGAGCGGCCCTTGGCCTCGTCATCTATGAGGATTGCTTTCAAAATATTCAGTCTTCGATCAAAGGTAGTATCAATTCCACCCGAACGCCGGTAGCGCCCTCCTCCGCATCCGACCGATCACTCAGCGTTCGGGAACAATGGAAATCGTATTTCTTGCTCAGAAAAGCAAGGCGTTTATCGGTGAGTTCCAGGGCCACTGAGGTTTTCTCGACACCGCCAAAATTCTCCGTCCTTTTCTCGGTCTGGGCCTTGAGTCCCGCCCCATTGTCCAGAACTTCGATCTTCAAGGCTTCGCCTTTTTCTTTGATCTTCAGTTCCAATAGCCCGTCTTTCTCCATGCCCCGAAACCCGTGCTTGATGGCGTTTTCAAGAAACGGCTGTATGATCATCGGTGGAATGGAAGCGCTTTCCCTCAATTCGTCATCACATTCGATCTCAAATCGGAATTTATCGTCAAAGCGAAGGACTTCCAATTCCAGATAATCGTTCAGGATCTTGAGCTCATTGTCCAATGAGATGAGCTCCTTCTCATTCCACTCGAGGGTGGCGCGCATCAAACGGGCCAGCTTGCTCAAAAAGCGGCTGGATTCCAGCGGCTGGTTGCCCAGGATGAAATTTTGGATGGAATACAGTGCATTGAAGAAGAAGTGCGGATTCATTTGCGACCTCAGCAATTGCAATTCCAACTTCTCTCGCTCCTGCGTCTCGATCAGTTCGTTGCGCTTGGCAGCAGCCCGTTGCAATTTCCGACGCAAAAGAAAAAGGGAAAACAGAAACAGGGCCAGCAGCAGGCCGATGGTCAGCCAGGAGATCCTCCGCGACAAAAGCAGCTCTCGATTCCTGGCCTCGAGTTCATTTTTCTTCGCGTTCTTGGTCTTTTGGAGCTGCTGCTCCAGATCGCTCATCTTGATCGCTCTGTCGTAGCTCTTCACGCTGTCCCTGAAATCCGACCATCGCTTGTGGACCTTCAGGGCCTCCTTGGATCGCCCCTGTTCTTCCAGACATTGAGACATGTTGAGCAAGGCATAGGCCATGAGTTCAATCTCTCCGGAGGACTGGATGACTTCCTGGTATTGGGCGAGCGCGCGTTCGTACTTCCCTTCTTCCTGATAGTGGTTGGCCAGGGCATTCCGGGCTTCGGCCAATCTTCTTCCCTGAGGCAACCGCAAAGCGATCTTAAGTGCCTCTTCAAGCATGGGAAACGCGCTTTCAAAACGACCACTCATCGAATGAACACTGCCCAAGTCGATGAGCGCCTGAGAAAGGGCCATGCTGTCCGGGACCGAGCGGGCGAGTTCGATCACTTCCTGAAAACGGCTTTCTGCAGCCGCCGTATCGCCAACATATAAGTGGCACCCGCCGAGGTTATTCAGGGCGATGAGCCTCCAGCCCAGCTGATGTCCGCGGTACTCCATTGCCTCCTGCAGCAATTCAATGGCCTTCTCGTGGCGGTCCAAATAAGACTCGACATTGGCCAGATTGAGCAATACGCTGGCCATGCGCAAGCTGTCTTCGGCCATTTCAGCAATCGCCAAGGCCCGCTGATAGCGCAAATAGGCAAGCTCCAAGAGCCCGTATCTTTCAGCGGCCAATCCATAGTACATGAGCATACTCGCCCGCATAGAACAGGCGGTATCTTCCAACGGCTGAGCAAGTCCCATTCTCAGGTAGTGGTCAGCGGAATCCAGGTCCTCGAAAATGAGAAAGTATCTGCCCAGGTTCTTGAGCGCGCCAACATAGGCGTCTTGCGCTTCTGCCTGAAATGCGAGGGACCGGGTTTGGTGGAGCGCCGAAATGACCGAAGAATCAGCAGAACTGATCCGCCCAAACTGGGCCTGGTTCAACGAATCGAAGTCCATGGGTTGCGCCTGAAGACAGGTCCCGATGAGCCATACAAGAATCCAGCGCAGATCCATGGCTTGAATATCGGCAATTTCAAGACGAGGCATTCGATCGCATCATATGACTCTGCAAAAAAAACCACGCCTCGGCGTGGTCTTCACTCTTAGGTCAGGCCTTTTTCTAGGCCGGAGATTGACAGTTCATTGACATTGCAAATCCACAGGCTGCAGATAGGGGATCTGCTCCGTTCCGTCCACCACTCCATCGGTCCTTAGGCGGAAATTCCACTGCTCTACCTGTGCATCTGCAGGCAGACCAAAGCGTTTTCTGGGGTTGAAACGCATTCTGAACAGGCCCTCTCCGACGTACGGCACCTGAAGCTCTGGATTGGAAGGTGTTTGGAAATAGTTGGTCACCTTGTGCTTGACCCCGTCCGTAGTGGTGCACTCCATGTAGAGATACACCTCACCAGCTGTCAGGTCCTGCAAATAGGTGGTGTCTTCCCTAAAGTTCTCGTAAGTGATGGTGATCACATCGTCCAGCTCCGGACGGGCGGGGAACATCCAGGCGGGATCTCTTTCCGTCGCTGGCGGATCGATGGCGATGCTGATGTCGTCCGATTTGCGATCGGGGTCTCCGTATCCGCCGCCGTCTTTCGGTTTCACTAAGAAGGAAAGGCCTCGGGAGTAGCAGGTCGCCGCATCGGTCTCATACCATTCCGCCAGAGTGGGCTTGAAAACATACTTATACACGAGATTGCCCAGATCGGTCATCTGCATGGTGTCGTTGGAACTCTTCCATTCCTGGCTGCCGGTTCCGTTGGCTTTTGGATGTCCCGAAGGAAAATTAAAGGGATTCCACGTCCATATGTACACGCCCATACCTGCCGTGGCGTCATCTACTAAATTTTGAATGTGCTCAACGGAGGCGTCCAGCTGGTTGAGGTCCACGATCAGCACCAGGCTGTCGTTCGGATCGATCTTTTCGGGAATGGTGGTCACCTGGGCATTCACTCCCAATGCCGTGGCGATGACCGCGCAGATTGTCAGTATCCTTTTCATGCTCACTGTCTGTTGAAGTCGTAGTCATAAGAAATGTTCAGCTCGTCGCAGCGCTGCCGGCTCACTCTGAATCCCATGCGGGTATCAATGCTTCGCACCATTTGGGTGAGACTCATCATCAGTGTGTCGCCAAGGTCCGTATATACGCTGACGCCCGAGGGAAACTCCAGATCATCGTAGGCGAAGCTGCCCGAATTCCCAAAGATGTTTCCGCCTGCTCCAGGGTTGTCCACCGTGTACGTAGAGGTCACATAATCGAAGCTCATGACCATTGGGTCGGAAACAAAGAAGTCAGAGATGTCAATGACCTCAGGTACGGGCTGGGTCTCGTCGGTCTGAAGGACTGTTTGAAGTTCCCAGGTGCCTGTGATGCCCTCTGTGAGGGAATAATCGTCTCCGATCTTGCCGTAGGGCTCTGGCTTACAGCCTTGGAAAGCGATCAGCAATACGCTTGCTGCAGCTATGGTTCTTATCTTGATCATAATCGTTGTCTTAACAACCTCCTGTTTGATTCAGAGGGAAAATATCTGTCTGTTCTGAAATGGGAAACTGAAGGACCATCCCGTTGCAGTCCCATGGAGCATTTCGAATGATGATGGCCTCACCCGACGCCCCTCTTCTCTTCTGTTGTTGAATGCGATTCCCCTCGCCCACCATCTCGATGCGGCGCTGTTTGTGGATCTCATCCAATACGATCTGGGCCGAAGCATTGGCGCCCAGGTTGCGGCTGTTGTCACCAAAAGCGCGTTCCAACAGAGCGTTCACATCATTGATGGCGACCGTTAGGTCGTTACCGATCAAAGCGGCACATTCGGCCCGCAACAAGTGCAGATCCGTCAGGTGCAGAACGGGCACAGAAAAGTATTGCCTATTGAATTTGTTGAGTCCGATGTACTCGTTGGCCGCGCCCTCATTGAAAACGGTCAACCAGCTGGAACGCTGATCTGCTGTATCCGTGCCGAAGAGCGCGTACAGCTCCTGGCTCACACGGAGCGTTGGCTCGTTGCCCAGATCGGTTCGGTAGTTTCCGGTAAAGGCTCCTGAACGCTGATCGTTGTCCTGACTGACCGTCCAGAAAATGGCCTCACTGCTCACATCTCCCTCCCTGAAACGATTCAGAGTGTCCGAGTTGCCGGGGTCCAGTGAGAACACCCCGCTGTTGATCACCGCATCGGCATAGGATTTGGCCGTCGCGTGGTCGTTCATTTGAAAATACACCTTGGCCAAAAGCGCCTCCGCGGCGTATTTGCTGGCATAGGATCCGTTGTCGTTGGGCAGGTTGTCTTTTGCGAACTCCAGGTCTGAAATGATCTGAGCATATGCAGTACCTACCGATTCGCGCGGAGGGAGGGATTGTATGTCCACCGATGTGCGAATGGCGATGCCAGGATGCTCGTTGTTGCCGCTGAACCCGTAAGGCTGGGCCCATCCGGTGACCACATCAAAGTGCCCAAGGGCCCTGATGAATCTGCATTCGGCCTCCATGACCTGCTTTCGGGCATCATCCACTCCGGCACTTCCGTTGGAGAGCGCATCGATCAGGCTGTTGGCCCGCATAATAGCGATGTAGGGCTCGCCATACACTCCGCCGATCGTGCCGTTGAAGAAGAGCATGTTTCGGTTGTAGACCTCGTTGTAATCCGAGCTGGCATTGGGCGCATCCAGATCATCGCTGAGCAGGTCGTTGAGGACCTGAAGCCTGCCGTTCTTGTAATTGGCGATGACATCGTAGCAGCTGTTCAGGATGTTCTCATAATCCTGCGGCGTCTGCAGCGCCTCATCCTGAGTGAGCGTGTTCCCGACCGGGTCCACATCCAGGTAATCCTCGCAGCCGATGAAGGCCAGAGCGAAGAGAGGCACGAAGAGTTTGGAATTGATTTTCATGGCTCGTTCGGATTAAAATTGGAGGTCGATGCCCAGGCTGAAGGTCTTTTCCTGAGGCGGTGTGAGATAGGTGATGTTCGGGCTCATGTTCCTGTCGGTAGCGTTTTCAAAATCGCGCGCGATCTCAGGATCGAGTCCTGGGAATTTGGTGAAGGTCAGCAGATTCGTTCCCACGGCATAGATGCGTAGGCCGCCGAGCTTCCACTTCTTGACCTTCTCCGCTGGGAAGGTGTAACCAAAAGTGATGTTTCTGAGTCGCAGGAAGCTGCCGTCATGCAGCCAAAGGTCCGTATTGATCCAGGGCGTAGTGGAGCCCAGATTTGCATTTTCCGTTGTGACGCGTGCATAGCCTGCATTGTCTCCGGGCTGCTGCCAGCGATCGAAGATGTGTGGCGTCATGTTCCAGAGGCCATCATTGATGCTCATCACACCGAGTTGGCGCTTGGACGAACTGTCGTAGATGTCTCCACCGATGACAAAGGCGAAGAGGAAGCTGAAATCGAATCCTTTGTAGGTGAATGAATTATTGATCCCGCCGATCGCATCCGGAAGCACATTGCCCACGGCCACCCGATTGGCTGGATCCCAGATGTAGGTCTCGTTGCCATCGATGTCCAGATACACGGGCCGTCCGTTGCTGGGGTCGATGTGCGAGAAACGCACCAGGAAGTTGGTCCCCACCGGAGAGCCCACCACCACGCGTGTATCGTTTGTTCCTCCCGAAACAGCATCCGGGCTGTACCCGCCAATGCTGGAGATCTCATTGCTGTTGTAAGCAATGTTGAACTCGGTACTCCAGGTGAATTCGCCCACAAGATTGCGGCTTCTGAGAACGAGTTCAATGCCCTGATTGGTGATCTCGGCCACGTTGTCCCATTTGTTGGCAAATCCGAAGGCCCTGGGAATGGTCACGTTGATCAGCACCTTGTCCGACATCTTGTTGTAGTAGGAGAGCTCTCCTGTGATGCGGTCGTTGAACAAGCCGTATTCCAAACCGAAGTCGATGGAGCGCGTGTTCTCCCACTGTAGGAATTCATTGGGAAGTACGGTCGGATACAGGATGTTGCCGTTGTTGTACTGACCGTTCCTCGACCAGTTTCCACGCCATTGATCGGGCGGAAATGCGGCATTCCCCGTATAGCCGACGCTCCCTTTCAGCTTCAGATAATTCAAAGTCTTGCTCGAGCTCAGCCAGTCTTCTTCAGAAAGGATCCAGCCCACACCGAGGGAGGGGAAGAAACCCCACCGTCTTTCCGGGCCGAACTTGGACGATCCGTCCCCACGAACCACCATTTGGGCCACGTACTTGTCTTTATAGGAGTAGTTGATTCGTCCGAATACCGAGGCGAAGGTGTACCGTTCCTCGGGGATCTGATTGTCGAGTTTCAAGGAGTCCAGAAGTTCTTTGTTGTCGAACAGCGGGCCCGGCACATTCACATAGATGTTGTTCTCAATGGTCTGCCCCTGATCGTTGTCGTAGGCATAGGTGTAACGGTAGCGCTTGCTCTCTTGTGTTTCCGCCCCGATCATATAGGTGAGGACGCTGTTCTCATTCAATCGATGCAGATAGGTTGCGGTGGCGAACACATTGTAGTTGTTCACATCGCGAGGCGTTCGGAAAGCATTCCCCTGATTTTCATTCTGAGAAGTCCCTATGATCTGCCAGGGCTCGTACACATCCTCAATGATGCGCATATAATCGTAAGATCCAGACAGGGTGAGCGTCAGGTTCTTGATCGGCCGATAGTTCATCTTCAGGTTGTTGATGCTTCGGTACTCATCGGTCCGCCATTGCTTGAGTTCGCGCATCATCACTGGGTTGTTGCCGGCACCCGCATTGTACCAATAGGCGCCCGTGCTGTCGTAGATCGGGAAGATCGGCAGGGCCGTGCTCATCGCTGCGCCCAATCCGCCCGACCAGGCGGCATCTATCCGGTTGTTTCGGCCACGACTCAATGAGGTCGATACCCCGATGTCAAATTTGCTGCTCACTTTCCAGTCGGCATTGAACCGTCCGGATACCCGCTCATAGCTGTTTCCTTTCAGGTAACTGTCGTTCAGATCGTAGGACAAGCCGGTGTAGAAGTTGAACTTTTCGGTGGCTTTTTGAACGCCAAAATCGTAGCGCTGCTTGAAACCCGTCTCAATGGTCTGATCCACCCAATTGGTGTTGGTTCTGCTCGCCTCTTCCCAACTCAAGCCCGCAGGGAGTTGAGGCGTTCCCACTTTGCCATCATTCGTCCAGGCCTCTTTGTACATCTGCAGCCATTCGGGCCCATTGAGCATTTCCGGGGTACGGGTGGGATTGGCCATCCCAAGCCGTGTGCTGAAATTGAACTTGAGTTTCGGACTGTTTCCCCTCTTGGTC
Organism: Flavobacteriia bacterium; assembly: GCA_949516455.1. Lineage (GTDB taxonomy): Bacteria > Bacteroidota > Bacteroidia > Flavobacteriales > Schleiferiaceae > RFXV01. Next base: position 13,029 of record CATILC010000221.1, read on the forward strand.
GTGATCAGGATCACTCCATTGGCGCCGCGAGATCCATAAATGGCCGTAGCCGATGCATCCTTCAGGATCTCCACCGACTCGATGTCGTTGGGATTGAGTGCTGCCAGTGGGTTGGCGTTCATAGCTCCTGAATTACCCTGTATGAAATATTCCTGAGTGATCGGTATTCCGTCCACTACATAGAGCGGATCACCTCCGGCCGAAATACTCGCCACTCCACGAATGCGGATCAGCGATCCCGAACCGGCCAAACCACTTCCTGTGATCACCTGAACGCCTGGGGCCTTACCCTGCAAAGCGGTCTCGAAAGAAGGCGTGGGAATGTCGTTCAGTGCCTTGGACCCCAGTTTCACGACAGATCCCGTCATGTCGCGTCTGCGCTGGACACCGTAACCCACGACGACCACTTCGTCCAGGTCATTGGTGGCTACTTCCATCGTCATATTCCCCATGTCCAGCGATTGTCCTTCGGCCACAGTGACCTTTCTGCTTAGGGTGGCATAGCCGATGAACGACATCTGAACGGTCAGGTCGCCAGGCGCCACCTCCAATACGAACTTGCCATCGAGATCGGTCGTGGCACCAATTCCCTGTTCTTCGATCAAAACAGCTGCGCCCGGCAGGCTCTGTTTGTTCTCATCCAGTAGTGTGCCCGTCAGGACCTGCGCCTGCAGAAAGGCTGGGGCCATCAAAGTGGCACTTAGGAGCAGTTTGAGGTAAATGTGCTTCATGGGTAA
>CATILC010000222.1 GCA_949516455.1 Flavobacteriia bacterium
AGGAACCAGCCCGCATAATTTTGAAGTGGGATCTCCCCTCCACTCCAATGCCAAAAGTCGATCTGTATGGCCACAGGCTCAACCAAAAGATCGAATCCCACCATGACAAGAGCAGCGCCGATCGTCCGTATCCGAACGTCGCTTGTCCGAAGCTTCAGCAAGGCTTGGCTGCCCACGGCCACGAGAAACCAATTCACCCCGATGACCAGCGGAACACCCAACCATTTTGGCCCCAGAGATTCCCCATAGGCGTATTCCCCGAACGGAAGTCCCGTTTGTACTCCGATGAGTTCAGCCAAAAAGCCAATGAGCAGGCAGGCCAGAAAAAAGACAAAAAGCCGGGAGCGATCGGCAGCGAATACGAACAACAATGAAGCCGTCAGCAGCAGGTTGAACGGACTGAGCCGAACGAATGTGTCGGCGTCAACAAGGCCCTCAAAAAAACGCAGGATTCCCAGAACACCTACCAAATGCAGGACAACAAGCAGGAACTTCGCGTGTAATGGACGAAAGCGTTCAGTCAAGGGGATGGTCTTTTTCGATCAATTCAGCTGTGATCTCTGCAGACAACATGCACAGGGGAATGCCTCCTCCCGGGTGTGCACTTCCCCCTGCGAAATAGAGGTTCTCGATATGCCTGTGGAAATTGGGATGCCGCAGGAGTGCCGACCAGATGTCATTGCTTCCCGATCCGTAGAGCGAGCCCCGGAAACTGCTTGTTCTCTTTTGGATGGTCGGGGGGTCGAGCAGTTCTTCCACTTCGATCAATTCCTCCAGCGAACATTTCAGTTCTGCACTCAGCCGATCGATGACGTACTGCCTCAACCGATCGGTGATCGCTGCCCAGTCCTGCCCGTGATCGCCGGGTACATTGATCATCACAAACCAGCTCTCACAGCCTTTTGGCGCATCTGCGGGGTTGAATTTAGAAGAGACATTCACATAAATGGTCGGGGCTGCTCCAACTGTTTGCTCCTGGAAGATGGCTCTGAATTCCTCTTTGTAGTCCTCTGAGAAAAAGATGTTGTGCAGGCCGAGCTCCGGAAACTCCTTCTTCACGCCCCAATAAAAGATCAAAGCAGAACTGCTGCGCTCCTGTGCGAGTATCTTCTGAGGGGCTTTTTCGCGGGGCATCAAATTCCGGTAGGTGCTGTGCACATCTGCATTGGTGACCACCAGATCGGCAGGCACGAATCTTCCGTTCACGCGAATGCCCTGAACACGCTTGCGCTCGACGATGATCTCTTCAACGGGCTGCGAAAAATGGAACTGAACACCGCTTTTTTCCGCTGCCTTGTGGAGCGACTCGGTGATGCCATACATGCCCCCTTTTGGAAAAAAGGTGCCCACATTGTGCTCCAGATGTGGAATGACCTGCATGACTCCTGGCGTACGATAGGGATCTGATCCGTTGTAGGTGGCAAAACGATCGAAGAACTGGATCAACTTCTGCGAATGGAAGCGCTTGGCATTCAGCTCGTGCAAACTCTTGCCCAAATGCAGCCTGGGCAGACTTTTGACCATGGAAAGGATGTCCGGATGCAGATAGGTGGACAATTTGTGGAGCGAACTGCGCAAAAACACATCTTCTGTATGGTCATTCAGATCGGCGCACTCCTTCAGATAATTCAAGACCTTCTGCTTGGGTTCCCCGAGTTTGTCTTCCACCTCCTGGGCAAAGTCTTCCGGATCCGACCAGGCCGTCAATCGCGTACCGTCCGACCAGAAGTAGCGACAGGCCTCGTCCATTTTCTCATAGCGAAAGGCATCGCTGAATGACTCGCCCGCGCAAGACAGAACTTCCTTCAACAAGTGCGGCAAGGTGAACAGGGATGGCCCGGCATCAAATCGATACCCCGCGGAACTGAATTGCGTCAGCTTTCCGCCAGGGCCCTCATTGGCTTCATATACATCGACAGACCATCCTTTCGATCGCAGACGGATAGCAGAAGCCATACCTGCTATTCCACTTCCAATGACCAATGCATTTCTTGACATGGTTTTTAAACAAGAGCAGAATTACTAAGGTTCCTGAAAAGTTGAACAAAAGCACAACTTATCTCTTTTTTATACATCTTCTAAACCCAAAATAATCCCGCCATGTATCGATTCTCAATGCTGTATTTCTGCGCGCTGCTGGCTTGTACGGCCTTGGATGCCCAAAATTGGAATCCGCTGAACAACATGCCTTCTCCAAGACATCACCCGGTCACATTTTCCTTGAACGGTACGGGCTACATGCTCACCGGATCGACACAGACCGAATCCACTACAAAGGATTTCTACAGCTACGACCCATCGAATGATGCCTGGACGCAGCGCACGGATTTTCCAGGAACCGCCCGCGGTTTTGCCATCGGCGCATCCTATCAAGGCCTGGGCTACATGGGCTTTGGCGCTTCCGACAACGGTCTGCTGAATGATCTCTGGGTGTTCGATCCAAGCTCAGACCAGTGGTCACAACTCGCCTCCTGCCCTTGTGCTGGAAGAAGGCACCCAGCTTTCGTCATAGAAAATGGTAAGATCTACGTCGGCCTGGGTGACGGAGACAACGGCGACCTCAGGGACTTTCATGTGTACGACATCGGTTCCAATAGCTGGACACAGATCGGAAGCTTACCCGCTTCCGGCAGACACCACCCATTTCACTTTGCCGCAGGAGGAGAAGTGTACACGGGAATGGGGCATTCAGGATTCACCATATACGGAGATTGGTACCGGTTCAACCCAACAAATATGGGATGGACTCCTATGAGTCCATTCCCAGGAGAAGCCCGGGTGGCTGGAACTCAATTCGACCACGGCGGAAAAGGCTATGTACTCAGTGGAGATGGAGACAACCACAGCTACATGCCAAGCGGTGAGTTCTGGGAGTATGAGCCCGGCACAGATAACTGGACCCAATTGCCGCCTCATCCTGGCATCAGCCTTTGGGCGCCGGGGTCTTTCGTGATCAACAACAAGGTCTACTTCTTCGGAGGGTACAACCGGCAAAGCGGCACCTTTCCCTCTTCGGTCTGGGCGTATCAGCTCAGCCCGAACAATGTTTCCATCAGAACTGAATACGCCAGCACCAAAGTCTACCCCAATCCGGTCATGGATGTGCTGAAGATCGAGTCGCAAACAACAGGGCCAATGCACTGGCGTTTGTATGGCCTCCAAGGAGGGGAATTGATCCGTGAGGGACGATCGAAACAGATCGATATGCACGACCTGCCAAGAGGCAGCTACATCCTGGTGTTGCAGGAAAGAGACCGCAACTGCCTTCGAACTGTTCTTCAGAAGAACTGAGATTCGGGCAACCAATGAAAATCCAAGCCCAAACGACCTTGAAACAACCTTTACTTCTTTTGTACCTTTTGGCACTGAGCAGCCTGAATGGGCAGAGATATTTAACCCCCATATTCCCAAATGTCGATCGGGATCTTGGCGTGCAGTACGGACAGGCAGCGGCATTGTCCGGTTTCACTGTCGATCTGGAAATGGACATACACGAGCCGGCTGGAGACACCCAGGCGGAGCGGCCGCTCATGATCCTCGCACACGGTGGTTATTTTGTATACGGTGACCGCAGCCTGATGAGTGGCATATGCGACTACTATGCGGAAAGAGGTTACGTGACCGCCACGATCTCCTACCGCCTTGGGGTCAACGCCTTTAATATCGCCAACCTCAATGAAGAACTGCTGAAAGCCGCTGCGCGCGCCACACAAGATTTCAATGCCGCCATCCGCTTTTTCTATCGTTCTGCACGGGATGAAGGAAACCCGTATCGCATCGATACAACCCGGATCATCGTAGGCGGAAACTCAGCTGGATCCATTGCCGCCATCCACTCCCAGCTTTTCATCGATGCCAGCACGGCGGACGCCACCCTGCAGCAGATCGTTGGCAACCTCGGTGGTATCCAAGGAGGCAACAACGGCTCTGTGGGTTATCCAGATCGCGCAGCAGGCTTGCTGAACTTTGCTGGCGCCATATACGACAGCAACATGATCAATACGGCCCATATCGCCTGCATCAGCTTCCACGGCGACAACGACTCAGTGGTTCCCTACGCCGTTGGACAGGCGTCATTCAGTGGACTGCAGGTCATGGAGATGCATGGAAGCGCTATTGTCCATGCTAAATTGACCGAATTCGGTGCCCCTGCAACTTCCATGAATACCTTTCCCAATGTAGGACACGGCCTGTTTGATGATCAGGCAAGGGCCGACACCATGTTGAACCGAACCACACGTTTCTTTTACGACCATGTGATACCAGGCTCTGGTATGTTCGCTGCATCGCCCAATACGAGCAGGGTGTTGTTCTACCCCAATCCGGTGCGAACAGGCTGTCTGAACATAGAGACCGATAGGGCGACAGCCTTCGTCATCCTAGACCTGCTGGGCAAAAAGCATCTGGAGGGCAAATTGAGCATGGGAACACATTCCATTGATGTATCCAGGCTTCCTGCAGGCATATATTGGCTGCGCACCAACAGGCTCACTGAGCAGCTGATCATACACTGAACAGGAACGCTCCGTAGCCATGACCCAAACTGAAGCCGGAAGGATCAACCCGCTCACGGAAGCCTTCGATCTCCCACCCTTTGACCAATTGCAAGCAGCGGATTTCCAGCCCGGGATCAATGAACTCATTGCACGTGCCCGCTCAGAAGTTCAGGCCATTCTCGATCAGGAATCAGCGGCTGATTTTCACAATACGGTGGAGCCACTTGAAGTGCTGTGGCAGCCGTTGAATCGGGCCACCTCCATGCTGTTCAACCTGCATTCAGCAGAAACATCTGATGAGCTGGAAAAGGTGGTTGAGCAGATCGCACCAGAATTGTCCTCTTTTTCCAACGACCTCTTGCTGAACCACGACTTGTTCAGCAGAGTACATAAAGTATGGGAAGATCGAGCAAAGGAACAGCTCGGACCTCAGGAACTTCGGCTGCTGGAAAAGACCTATCGCTCCTTCCGCAGGAATGGTGCGCTGTTGACAGATGAGGAAAAGGAGAAACTGCGCTCCATCGATGAGCAGCTTTCCATCGAGTCGATCCAGTTCGGACAAGTGGTCTTAAAGGACACCAATGACTTCTTTCTCCACTTAAGCGACCAGCAGTTGGTCGGCCTCCCCACTTCTGCATTGGAGAATGCGAAAGAAGAAGCCCGATCCCGCGGTTTGGAGGACGGTGGCGTCGTCACGCTGCAGGCGCCAAGTTATGGTCCTGCAATGAGCCACCTGAAGGATCGATCGATCCGAAGAGAATTGCACCTCGCCTTTGGATCGAGAGGGCTCCAGGGAGAAGACAACAACAGGGAACGGGTATTTAGGATCGCACAATTGCGCAAACAACGCGCAGAGATCCTGGGCTATGCCTCCCATGCAGCCTTTATACTCGAGGAAAGAATGGCCCGATCACCCCAGCGCGTCCTGGACTTTCTTAAGGAACTGCAAACCCATGCGCAAGCCTCGGCAGAACGGGACTTGGAAGAACTCAGAGAACGTGCAGAAAAAGACGGTGTAACGGATCTGGCGCCATGGGATCTGGCCTTTTATTCCGAGGCGGGTAAAAAAGAGCGATTCGAACTGGACATGGAGCGCATCCGACCCTATTTCCCGCTTGAAGCCGTACTCCAAGGCGCTTTTGAAGTGGCCCACAGACTCTATGGCCTTCAATTCAGAAAAAATACATCGGTACCGGTATACCATAAAGACGTGGGTGTGTACGAGGTGTTGGATGATTCTGGCCGCCATCTGTCGCTTCTCTACACCGATTTCTATCCCCGGAAGGGGAAAAGAGCTGGTGCGTGGATGACCTCCTTCAGGGATCAGCATGTCATCGAAGGGAAAGAGCAGCGTCCCCAGATCTCCATTGTGTGCAACTTCACACCTCCCTCCTCCAAGCGTCCTGCACTGTTGGACTTTCGCGAGGTGACCACTCTGTTTCACGAATTTGGCCACGCCCTGCACGGAATGCTGGCGGAAGGCAACTACGCCTCGCTGAACGGAACCCATGTGGACTGGGATTTCGTCGAACTGCCCAGTCAGATCATGGAAAACTGGTGCTATGAAACCGAATGTCTGAAGCTGTTTGCGCGGCACTACAAGCACCATGAGGACATTCCAGAAGAAGAGATCGACCGCATCCGGAAGGCAGCCAATTACATGGAAGGATTGCAAACCTTCAGGCAGCTTGGATTTGGCTTCCTGGATATGGCCTGGCATCATGAACCCGAGGAAGATGGGTCACTTGAACAATTCGAACAGCGGGCTCTTGAGAGAACCCAGTTGCTGGAACGGCCCCAGAACACCTCCTTGTCCACGGCCTTCAGCCATATTTTCCAGGGAGGATACTCAGCCGGTTACTACAGCTACAAATGGGCCGAGGTACTGGATGCAGATGCCTTCGAGCTGTTCAGTGAAAAAGGCCTTTTCGATCCGGCAACGGCCCGGGCATTCAGAAAACTGCTTTCCAGCGGAGGACAGGTGGATCCGGAAACGCTGTACCGCAATTTCCGTGGGAGAGATGCAAAGCCTGAAGCGCTGCTGAAAAGAGCCGGGCTCATCGAAAGCTGAACATGGACAGAAGGGATGTACGGGCAAAAAAGCACCTCGGTCAGCACTTCCTGAAAGAAACCACTTATTGCGAGCGCATCGCGGATGCACTGCAGCCGATAAAGAACAAACGCATCCTTGAGGTAGGACCCGGAACCGGCGCCCTGACTCACTTTCTGCTCGAAGGGGATCTAAGGGTCGTTGAGGTCGATACCGAATCGGTTGCCTACCTGCGCTCTGCCCTGCCCCAACTTCGATCAGCCATCATTGAAGAGGATTACTTGTCACTCGATCTTCAAATGATCTTTGAGGGCGCCAGCTTCAGCCTCTGCGGCAACTTTCCCTACAACATCAGCTCACAGATCGTCTTTCATGCCTTGGACCATCTGGAGCGCGTCGATGAAATCTGTGGCATGTTCCAACGGGAAATGGCCCGAAGGATCGCTGCTCCTCACGGAAACAAAGAATACGGCATCCTTTCGGTACTGACCCAGGCATTCTACGATGTCACCTACCTCTTCGATGTACCACCCACTGCCTTCGTTCCACCGCCAAAGGTGACCTCTGGAGTGATCCACGCGCTGAAAAAGAAAAATGCAGAGACAGAGCATATTCCTCGAAAAGAGCTGAAACGCCTGGTCAAGCTTGCCTTCAACCAAAGGCGAAAGACCCTTAAAAATGCCCTGAAAGTTCTTCAGCTCGATGAACAGCTACAGCAAATGGACATAGCCGG
>CATILC010000223.1 GCA_949516455.1 Flavobacteriia bacterium
GAGTCTGAAGTCAATGGAAGGGTAACCTCCCAAATGCCGCCGCCCATATCGGTCAGTGGATTACATGCACCGCACCAGCCGTTGAAGTCTCCGTTCACATTCACAGTGGTGAAAGAGCCGCTGTAGTTGCTCATGTCCACACTGAAAGTAACATTGCCACCCGATGCAGGTGGTGGAGGTGGTGGCGCCGTACCGCAAGTAGTACAGCTGTTGAAGCATACTGTTCCAATGGCCGTATCTCCGAGAATACGCAGGTAACGGTTTGTGAAACCGCCCTTGGTCTTTGTGCAAGACTCGCCGCCGGAGAAGTTCTCCTGATCGGTCCAACCGTCTACGGTGAACTTGTAGTCCATGGAGTCAGCAGTCAACGGAAGGGTTACTTCCCAAATGCCGCTGCCCATATCGGTCAGTGGGTTACAAGCACCGCACCAGCCATTGAAGTCTCCGTTCACATTCACAGTAGTGAAAGAGCCCGTATAGTAGCTCATGTCCACAGTGAAAGTGACGTTGCTTTGAGCAGACACACCCCAGGTGAGAAATGCCAAAAGCAATGTGTAGATCTTTTTCATTGAGTTTTAGATAGGTTTTGATTCAAGCTTCAAACATAAAGTATTTCATACTATAAGCAAATAGTTCGATGAACTATAAGCTCGCACATTTGTAACTTGCTCATTGAGTGATTTTTAAAATTTCAATTCATTCAAAACCGCTCCCAAAAACCTATGTCATTGGGCCCTAATTATCGATTTTCGACAGGGAAAAGCGTCAAATTTCGCCGTCCGGCTCTTTTGATAGAGTAAATTCTACTATAAGACGAAAACAGCCGCGCACTGCATCTTCATGAACCTGTTAGAATCCAATGGTTTAGTGAAAATGCCCCCGATCGAGATCCAGCCATTTAAGAGCCGCACCAGACAGAAGTTCTTGTTCGATCGCTGGTGAATATCCTGCGTTTCGAATCAGCCGGGCCGGTTCGAGCTCTCCGAGTGGGAAGGGATAATCACTCCCCATGGCCACTCGGTCCGCGCCCATTTTTTGGATGACCAGATCCAGCACTGCTTTATCGTGAACAAGGCTGTCGATCCAAAACTGGCCCAAGTACTTTTCTGGTGGATGAGGGTTGTCCACGGCGCAGAGATCCTGACGTACATCAAATCCATGTTGAATACGGCCGAGGGTGGCTGGGAATGAGCCGCCTCCATGGGCTACTGCCACACGCAAATGCGGAAGGCGCTCGAAGACTCCGCCAAAGATCAGCGAACAGAGGGCCAACGAACTCTCGGCAGGCATTCCAACCAACCAAGGCAACCAGTATTTGCCCATTTTCTCCTTCCCCATCATGTCCCAAGGATGAACGAAGACGGACATCCCCCATTCTGCACAGGCTTCGAAAACTTCAAACAGCTCGGGTGCATCCAGATTCCAGTCGTTTACATGTGTCCCGATCTCAACGCCGTGCAATCCGATCTCCTTGCACCGCTCCAACTCTTTGATTGCAAGCTTGGGAGACTGCAGAGGAAGCGTGCCGAGTCCAACAAACCTCCTCGGATATCTCCGGACGACATCCGCTATGTGGTCATTCAGGAATTTGGATACCTCAAGCGTATCCTCGGCCTTGGCCCAATAAGAAAACATTATAGGAACGGGGGACAAAACCTGCACGTCCACTCCGAAACTGCCGCACTCTTTCATCCGCTTTTCCGCATCCCAGCAGTTGTCTTCGATCTCCCGAAAAAAATGATCGTCGCGCATCATGCGTGCACTGCAGCATCCTGTGTGGTCCAGTTGAATGAAGCCCCCATAACCGAACATGCCCTTGAAATCGGGAATGTCTTTTGGCAGGATGTGCGTATGTATGTCGACCGTCAATGGTCGTTCGGTCTGTGCCTCCATTCGCTCAGACGAATCGGGAATCCGTGGCCATTACCGTTCCACATTTGGAACAGCTCCTTTTTTGTTCCGAAGCGTAGAACTCCCTGAATCTGGGAAAGAAGTCCTTTTCAATATTCGTGAGCGGGAAGTAGGTGGCGTGCAGCTCATTGTTGCACCCCTCGCAGAACCACATCAGGCCGTCCTGATGTTCCGGCTTACGCACCCGTTCGATGACCAGGCCCACGGATCCCTCCGAGCGGATCGGGCTGTGCGGAACCTTTGGCGGAAGAAGGAACATCTCTCCTGCCCTGATGGGCACATCAACAGATCGCCCGTCCTCCTGAATTTTTACGACGATATCGCCTTCGAGCTGATAGAAGAGTTCTTCCGTCTCGTTGTAGTGATAATCCTTTCGGGCATTGGGGCCGCCCACGATCATGACGATGTAATCTGTGCCTTCGGGATAGAGATTCTTGTTGCCAACAGGTGGCTTGAGCAGGTCTCGGTTATCTTCTATCCACTTTTGGAGGTGAAATGGTTTGTTCATTGCTGATGGGATCGAGCCCAATTTACAAATTGGCCACTCACCCGAGCGAATCGCCCCCGCTCCCTAGGAAAAGACCTCAGCGATCATGCACCGAACACCGCCACCGCCCAGGTCCTCTATGGTTGGTATGGCCGCATCGATGACGCTTCCAAATCGCTCTAGCGCCCGAACGATCTCCGGGTCGATCTCTGCGCGGCTCCTGCTGCTCATGACGATGATCGTTTCGCCTGAAGCAGATTGCATCTCAAGAATATTTCCACCGAAACTGGCGATGTCCGAATAGGTGAGCTCCAAGATCTCTCTGCCTGAATTTTTCAATTGCCAGCGAACAGCCTCCCGTTCTTCCTCAGAACGTATGGACTCCAAACAGACCGCTGCCCAGCTCGTCCCAATACTCATCAGCACATTGGTGTGGTAAATGAGCGTATCTCCCACCGAATCCTGATAAGAATGGAAACCCATCACCTTATAGCCCATCTGTTCTGCCCAGCTATCGAGCACCGACCGATCGGTCCTTGGCCCCAAAGCAGCGTAGGCCACTTTGCCGATCCGGTCCAGAACCATACTTCCTGTTCCCTCCAAGAACTTTCCTGCATTCTCCTCGGCTGTTAGATCGATCTGCTGGTATTCTCCATTGGGATCCAAGCGGTCGATAATATCCTGCCGGCGTTCCAATCTGCGGTTTGCGGCATACATGGGATAAAGGACCATTCGGTTTCCTTCGTGCAAGGAGATCCAATTGTTGGGAAATATGGCATCCGGCGCATCGTGCACCGCATCCGCAGGCATGACCTCGACCTGCACACCGCTTCGGGTCAGGACATCGCGAAGGGCATTGAATTCGCGCTGGATGACCGCATTCAGGTCTTTGGGTACGGGCACCTCTTTTTGAAAGGCATTGTTCACCGCTGTTTCTTCATTCCTGCGGAAATTTCCAGGAGCGACCATGAATACCCTCGATGTGGACTGATCAGCCATTCGATCCGTTTTTGCGATACAAAGGAAGTGTGGTACATCGGAAGAGTCCGCCCAATGCTCCTACAGGCGACAGGTCCAGCTCATGCACCCGATAGCCTTCGGAACGAAGCCATTTGTTCACCAGCTCAAAGCGGAGATCGCTCACCACTGTATCCGGGCGAATGGAAAAGAGATTCGATCGCAGCTCGATCATTTCCTCTCGGTCGAGAATTAGATAACCGACCTCGCCCAGCTCATCGCGAAGTTCCTGCAACTCCCGGGCGTCTTTAAAGCCTTCTTCATAGAGCAGGCAATGCCCTAGGCCAAGCGGCATGAACCCGCAATCCAGATGCAATACGTTCTGTTCGACCTCGTCGTCCGATTTGATCAGCTGACACCCCACAACCTTGCGGTTTGGGAATTGCTGACGGAGCCAGTCCAATGCGGCGCGATTGGTCCGTGCAGTCTTGAACTGCTGCATTTCCTGTTCATCTGAATAACCGACGATCAAGGCATGCGGGAGAACGAGCACATCCCCCCCTTCAACGCGAACTTCCGCAGGTGGTTGCAAGATCTTGAGGTTTCCAAGCAAAGGCGCCACTCCTTCCCACTCTCTTTTCCTGTCTTTGATCATGCTGGAAGCCACCAACAGATCGTCAATGACAAAGCCGACGTCGCGCGCAAAGATCTGATCGACGCCATGCACATTCTTTGGCCGCAATACCTGAACGCCCTCCTTCTCCAAAACAGCCCGGAACGAATCCAGACTTTGATCCAATGCATCGTCTGATGGAAACCGATCCTGCATGATCGTCCTGCGCGTTGTCGGATCGTAGGCGTCGGCGAGTTTTGGGACGGCACCCCGGTCTGTGCTGATCCCCAAGACAACGGTTCGCAGTTCATCCCACTCTGCGTTCTGCCGTATCGTTTGATCTAAAATATTCGAAGTCGTGTGCACCGTAAACAAAGGTAGGTCGAAGAAAAAGCTTCAGCGAAGCGATCAATGCGCCGTTCAGCAGATGTTAAAAAACTGAACTTTCGGCCCGTATGGAGTTTATTTACAATGAGAAAAGCTGAAAAACAATGAAATTCCCCTATTCTTTCGCCCTGTTGTTCTCTGCCTTTTGCGCCACGGCACAGGTAGACCAAAACACACTCGATCAGCTCAAAGAAGAGCTCCTCTCAGACCAGGTATTTGACGAATACGATCTGAGCGACCTGGTGATCACAGATGTGGTTCCCTCCAAGGCGAGCGGTCTGATCCACTACTACGCGCAGCAGCGGATACAAGGGATTCCCATTCACGGAGCTGTACTGAACTTTTCCATGAAGGATCAGGAATTATTGGTCAGGGGCAATCGATTCGTATCGGGCCTCGGCGCACAGGAATTGGTGCAATCACCTCAAATGAATGCGGAAGAGGCGCTCAATCGAAGCTTGGCCTACCTGAACATCCAAACGAAAGCCAAATCTTCTGAACTCGTGCCATTGGAAGACTTCCGCTGGGAGTGGCGCGATACGGACATGTTCGATGAAGGCATTCCCGCACAACTGAAATATTGGAAAACTGGCGATGGCCTCGAGCTCATTTGGGAGATCGCTATTGAGCCGCACGGATCGGAACATTGGTGGGTCTTGAGATGGAGTGCCCAGTCGGGTCGGCTCCTCGACCAGCAAGACCTCGTCTTATTCTGTGATTTTGACCGCGAAGGACATTCATACGAAGGCCACGAGCAAGAAAATACCGAGGCTGTACAACACCAATTGCTGCCCATTCTTCCTGCGCAGTACAATGTTTTTCCCCTTCCTGTAGAAAGTCCCAGTCACGGCAACCGCAGCATGGTCATCGATCCCAGTGACAGCCTTGCTTCGCCGTTTGGCTGGCATGACGACGACGGACAGAACGGTGCTGAATACACCATTACCCGCGGAAATAATGTATACGCCTACGAAGACGAGAACGACGCTAACCAGCCTGGTTTCAGTCCGGATGGAACCGCCCAGCTCAACTTCGACTTCCCCTACGCCACCACCAATACGGTCGCAGCAAATCAGAGTGCCGCCATCACCAATCTGTTCTATATGAACAATATGATGCACGACATCTGGTACCACTACGGATTTGATGAAGCAGCAGGAAATTTCCAGAACAACAACTACGGCAGAGGCGGAACTGCCGGCGATTATGTCCTCGCTGAGGCCATGGACGGCGGAGGCACCAGCAACGCCAATTTTGCCACACCGCCAGATGGGTCGAACCCAAGGATGCAAATGTATCTCTGGGGATCCGGAGGGGGCGGTGGAGGCGCTACCTTCACAGTGAACAGCCCCACAGGAATAGCCGGCACCTACACGGCCACAGCAGCCACTTTCGGGCCGGGACTTCCCGCCACGCCTTTGACGGCAGATGTGGTACTTGCCATCGACAACACGGCTCCTGTCAACGACGGATGTGAACCGCTCACCAACGGCAGTGCGCTCAGCGGAAAGATCGCGCTCATCGACAGGGGCAGCTGCACCTTTGTTTCCAAGGTTGAGGCAGCGGAGAATGCTGGAGCCGTAGCTGCGGTCATCGTCAACAATGTGCCGGGCAATCCGATCAGCATGGGCGGCAATGGATTCAACATCGGCATCCCTTCTGTGATGATCAGTCAGGCCGATGGAAACCTCATCAAGACCGAGTTGGCCAATGGAGCTGTGAATGTCACGCTGGGCAGCACTTCGGGATCATTCGTCGCTCCCGACGGCGACTTCGACAACGGCATCATCGCCCACGAGTACGGACACGGAATATCTATTCGAATCTCAGGTGGACCGAGCAACAGTTTTTGCCTCGACAACGCCGAACAAATGGGCGAAGGCTGGAGCGATTGGTTCGGCCTGATGCTCACCATGGAGCCAGGCGATCAGGGAAGCGACATTCGCGGGATCGGCACTTATGCCGTTGGACAGAGTACGACAGGAGGCGGCATCCGGCCTGCTCCCTACTCCACCGATTTCAATATCAATCCCTACACCTACGGAAACAGCAACGACGCCAATATCTCTGTCCCACACGGAGTAGGCTTCATCTTTGCCACCGTCCTCTGGGATCTGAACTGGGCGCTGATCAACCAGTATGGCGGCACACCAGACCCCGATCTCTATTCCGGAAGTGGCGGAAACAACATTGCCATGCAGTTGGTCATCGAAGCCCTGAAACTGCAGCCCTGCAATCCGGGAATGATCGACGGTCGTGATGCCATACTCGCTGCAGACCAAGCGCTGTATGGAGGCATACACCGTTGTCTGATATGGGATGTGTTCGCCAACAGAGGATTTGGCTTCAGTGCCAACCAGGGAAGTTCAGCGAGCAGAAGCGATCAGGTAGAAGCCTTCGATCTTCCTACCTTCTGTTTGGTGCCCACCACCCCACCGACGGCCTCTTTCAATGCCGCTGCCGTCTCAAGCTGTGATCTGGAGTTCAACTTCACGGACAACAGTACGAATGTGCCGCAAAACTGGCTCTGGGATTTCGGTGACGGCACCTCATCCACCCTTCAGAACCCAAGTCATACCTACCCTGCAAGTGGTACCTACACGGTCAAACTCGTTGTGAGCAATACCATAGGGTCCGACTCCACCACACAAACCGTGAGCATTGTTTTGCCGGCTGCCCCAACAGTGGATGAACTGAACGCTTGTTCTGGTGACAGCGTACTGGCTACAGCGATCGGCAACGGATCCATAGAATGGCTGGATCTCTCCGGGAATCTGGTGGCAACGGGAGATACATTGAATCTGCCTCCGCTCAGCGGACCAGCGAGCTATCTTCTCAGGGACAATGTGACCGCTCCTCCTGCCCAGGTGGGTCCATTGGACAATTCCATCGGTGCTGGTGGTTACCACGGAACGGGTTACCATGGCGCGTTGAACTTCACTGCTGTTCAGGGATGTGAGATCCTCTCGGCATGGGTGGATGCAGACGGACCCGGCATACGCTCCTTCATCGTGGGGAGCGGATTCAATACCAATGGAGCCACGCCCACAGGAAACGCCATTGTGGATCAAGTCACCGTGATGCTGGTGGATGGACCTCAACGCGTCAACCTGAACCTCTCGGTTCCCGGCCCCGGCGACTACAGCCTTGGCGCCTCGCTGACCAATGCAGCGGCTGTCTACAGAAACAGCAACGGAGCGAACTATCCGTATACGGTGAATGGTCTGATCGACATCAGCAGCTCCTCCGCCACCACGAACCCAACGGGTTATTACTACTACCTATACGATCTGGAAGTACAGGAGAAGGCCTGCTATTCGGACTTTGACACTCTTGATATTCGTCCCGCCACCGCCGATTTCTCCTTTACCGGAAACGGCAGTGCCATCAGTTTCCAAGATCTGTCCACCGGGGCGACCGATTGGAACTGGGATTTCGGGGACGGCAATACATCCACTCTTCAAAACCCTGTGCACACCTATGCATCTTCTGGAAACTATTTGGTACGCCTGAGTGTGAATGGCGGAGCCTGCACCTATTCACTCAGCATCGATGTGGCCCTTTCTGCCGGGGAGCAGGACATGACGCAACAGATCACTCTTCTTCCCAATCCGGCCGCTGGCAATTGTCTCCTGCAATGGGAAAGGCCGACTGAGGCTCCTGGGCGCGTTCGTGTCCTCAG
The DNA here is from genome assembly GCA_949516455.1 of Flavobacteriia bacterium. Taxonomy (GTDB): domain Bacteria; phylum Bacteroidota; class Bacteroidia; order Flavobacteriales; family Schleiferiaceae; genus RFXV01. The sequence continues at coordinate 8,038 of CATILC010000223.1, forward strand.
TGCAAGCGGACAGCTCATTTGGGATACGGAAACACCAAGTGGAGCAAGCTCTGTGGCGGTTCCGTCTCGCGACTGGGCCGAAGGCATCTACCTGATCCACTTCCAGAGTGCAGATATGAAACAGGTCTTGCGTTTGGTCAAGAACAGATGAATTTGAGGTCGTATTAATGACCTCTTGGATCAGCCAGCCTTTGGGCTGGCTTTTTTATGCGTGGCGCTTCATTCCTTCCATCTGAAAAAAAGAGAAAACCCTGCATTGATCTGCTGCATGGATGGTGCATTCCTTTTCGTTTTGGCAGTTTGAAATTTTGCTTTCCTTTTTTATTCTAAATCATCTCACAACATGTCGTACTGAGAAGAAAAAGTCCTCTCCCTGAGCGGAGCCGATCTTCGAAACGCCAACGAACAATATCTAAGAAAACTCAGTCGCACCGCCATGGAAGGGGGCATGCACGGCTTGTGCTTCAGCCCGTATGAGTAAGGCCAAAAGCCAGGAGATGTCCTCAGTGCCGATCAGATCCGTCGAAGACTCGAATTGATCCGTCCATACACTTCCTGGTTGTGCTCGGTAGGGAAATGGGCTTCAAGACGCTTGTTGGCTGCTGGCTATCCCAGTCAGGGAAGCGACCTCGGAGCCGCACATTCCTCCTTTGAAAAACTGTGCGAGACGAACTGAGCTAAAAGCAGCACTTCATCTACAACACTTTCATCGTCGGCCTGATTTGTTTTTCACAATAGGCATCGCAACGGGCAAAAAAAAACCGGCCAGCAGCCGGTTCATTGCGATAAAAGGATCCAGCCTACTGGTCCACGAATCTCTTCAGCCACTTGTCGTAGGCCGCTTGATACTCCGCGGGATTCTTGTGCGATTTCCTGGAAGGCCGCCCGTTGTGATTCCCAGCATGCGCCTCGCTTAGGATCTCACGGGTAGCAATGTGCTTGTCGACGAATCTGGACAGATAATGGCGTCTCCCCTCCAGGTCGGCAAAGTCCAGTCCGATGGCCTTCTCTCCTTTGTAATTAACGTCGATGGAGAAGATCGAGCCATTGTTTTCCACCAGATACAGATCGGAAATGCAGACAATGGTATCGTTCTCCCACTTCAGCGTGGTACGGTATCCGCTGTGGCCATAGACCGTGCGGTGTTCGATCTGCTTTTGGTGCAGATACGCGCTGTCCCCTTCAGAGCGCTCGAACATGGCTCCTTCCACATAATCTGGAAGGTGCACCCGATCGTACATATTCATATAGGCTCCAGAGTTGTCGAGGCTGTCGCAGATGACCTCATAGCGCAGTTTGGCTCTTTTGTACTCCTCCTTTGATTCGAAATTCTTTTTGCTGGGTTTCTCGCTGTTGGCATAGATCTCTTTGAGCTCTTCGATGCGCACATTGTATTCCGCCACCTCGATGTGGTCGAGCACGGAATAATGCCGATAATTGAAGGATGGCCAGTTGGAGACGATCTTGGTGACCACGCCATTGTAGGCCGTATTCACCAATGGTTTTTCTTCCTCAAATTCAAAAAGAGAAGGATGGGGCAGAATAGCCTTCTCCACATAGGCCAAAAAGCCCTGCAGCATCATGCCTCCATAGCCCTTGTGCTTGATGCTGTACTTCAACAGCTTCTCTTTTCCGTACTGATGGGCCTTGATCGGGTTCTTGGCCACCATCAGAGCCATTTTTGCAGCAGCAATGGCTTTGTCCTTGTCTTTTTTGTCTTTGTACACACCGCTCTCGATCTCCTGATTGATGCGATTCATCTCCTCCTTCATGTTCTGCCGCCCAAGATCCCCGAATTTCGCTGTGGCATAGGTCAGGCGTACCTCGCCGGAATCCGAAGGCTCGGCAGTTCCTGTGCCCTTTCCGTAAAAATCCGAATACTGCGCCCATAAGGCCAGCGGCGCCAACAAAACGAGAGTGAAAAGATGCTTCATATCAAGAGCCATTGTACGTGCTGGGGACGACAGGTGTTTTGGCACCATTTATCTCCGCACGTTGCAGAGTTTCAGTTGAGTGTAAAACTACTGCATTCAAGCAACGGAACAAAAGCCTGCCTGCCGACAAGCGCCAAGTCTTTTTGAACGAACAATTCGCTTTCATTGCCTTTGCCCTCGCTCACTTGGCCATTCAGCTGCTCTTTCCCTGAGATCCCGAAAGAATGCTTCCATTGTCCACGATGGTACAACCGGCAGGGGCCATCTTGGCATATTTGATCATGGTTTGCGCTACGGCTGAAGCGTGTACCGCTTTCACATTGGCGGGCAAAAGAAAGGACAATCGCTGCATGAAGAGCTGAGCCATTCGTTCACCCGGTCTGAAAACACGGCGCTTTCCCAAGAGCAGGGATGGCTGCATGATCACCAGCGAGGGCAACCCAAGAGCCGCTGCGTCCTCTTCGATCTCGCCCTTAAGGCGCAGGTAGAAATTCGAACTCCGTGCATTGGCGCCGCCCGAGGAAACGAACGAAAAACATGCGGCTTCTTTTTTCAGACAGGCCTGCGCTGCAGACAGCGTGATGGCGTGATCGATCTTCCGGTAAGCGTCCCGGTCTCCTTTGACCTGCGCTTGTGTGGTGCCAATACACGAAAAGACCAGTGCACCTCTCTCAACGACCCCTTCCATCTGCTCCGTGCTGCCCAGCTCGATCACCCGCTCCTCCAGTTTGGGCAGGCTCACGTTCAAAGGACGACGTGTGACGATCCGTACGGACTCCACTTCCGGATCGGCCGAAAGCAATCGGATGAGCTCCGTGCCGATCAAGCCGCTCGCACCCAATACGATC
>CATILC010000224.1 GCA_949516455.1 Flavobacteriia bacterium
CCTTCGTCCTACCACTCAGACTTCGACTCGTTCAAGAGCATTTCAAGGCTGCGTGCACCCGATGACCGATTCGTGCTCTGGACCTGGCAACTGCCCAGAAAGGGCGGACGATTTCATCACCAAGGACTTGTTGTCCTGCCTGGCGAGGAAGAGAATCGTGTGATCCTGCTTTCCGATACCGGCAGTCATTCTGCACCGCCATTGTACAGACCGTTGCGCCCCAGCCAATGGCAGGGAGCCGTCTACTACCACATTGAAAAAGTCCGGTACAAGAAAGAGGTCCACTACATGCTCCTGGGCTACGACCAACACGACCTCAGGACCCGTCGAAAGTGGATCGATGTGATCGCAATGGATCCAGAGCAAGCCCGCGGGATCGTTTTTGGAGCAGACATTTTCCGCATCGATGACTTTCAGGGACGGGTGATGCCCCGCAAGCCCTACCGCTTGCTGCTCGAATATTCAGCCAAACTTTCCGCCTCTCTTCGCTGGTCGGAAGGACGTATCATCATGGATCATCTGGCCCCGCAGGATGCCTCCATGAAGAGGATGTATTCCTTCTATGGCCCGGACTTCACATACGATGCATTGAACTGGAAGAAAGGGCATTGGAAACTGGAGGAGCAGATCGAAGCCCCTTCGGAGATCCCTGCCCGGATCGCCCCGCCCGACAGGGGGTCTGATCTGGCTCCGGGAGAGCGAAGAAAGTGAGGCAAAAAGCAAGAACCCGCTGCTTGAATTGAGTATTTTCGCTCCAAATTCGGAAGCCATGAAAGTCCACAATTTTTCTGCTGGCCCATGCATTTTGCCTGAGGAGGTTTTGCAGCAGGCCAGCCAGGCCGTTCAGAAGTTCGACGGACTCGACCTCTCACTGATCGAGATCTCCCACCGGAGCAAGAGCTTTATAAGCGTCATGGACCGAGCGATCGAATTGGTCAAAGAGCTGCTCGAAGTACCTGAAGGATACAGCGTCCTTTTTCTTCAGGGCGGAGCAAGCCTGGAGTTCACCATGGTACCGCACAACCTGATGAAAGCCGAAGGCGGAAGCGCTGCCTACTCCGTAACGGGCACCTGGGCAAAGAAAGCGCTGAAAGAAGCCCAGAAACTCGGGGCGGCTAAAGCCATCTCAGATTCTTCCGACCGGAACTTCTGCTACATCCCCAAGGATTTGACCATTCCCGAAACAGCCGACTATTACCACTGCACCAGCAACAACACCATATTTGGCACACAGATCAAGGAATTTCCTTCGAGCCCTGCGCCCGTTGTATGCGATATGTCCTCCGATATTTTCAGTCGAAAAGTGGACGTAGAAAATTTTGGACTCATTTACGCAGGCGCTCAGAAGAACATGGGACCTGCAGGAGCCACCGTGGTCATTGTAAAGGATGAGCTCCTTGGACAAACTGGCCGGGACATTCCCACCATGCTGGATTACCGCACCCACATCGAGAAAGAATCGATGTTCCACACGCCCCCAGTGTTTGCTGTATACGTCAGCATGCTGACGCTTCAGTGGCTCAAAGAGCAAGGCGGAATCCAATGGGTATCCGAACGGAATTCCCAAAAGGCCGAGATGATGTACGGGGAGATCGATCGCAATCCGCTGTTCGAAGGGACGGCCGATCGCGAAGACCGGTCTACGATGAATGCCTGCTTCCTTCTAAAGGACGACTCGCTCAAGGAGCGCTTCGATAAAATGTGGAAGGCTGCCGGTATCAGCGGGATCAATGGACACCGTTCCGTGGGCGGCTATCGGGCCAGCATGTACAATGCACTCCCACCTGAAAGTGTGCAGACCCTGGTGGATGTGATGAAGGAACTCGAACGAACAAAAGGATAATTCATGAAGATTCTCGCCAACGACGGGATCAGTCCGTCTGGAATAGCGCCGCTCGAAGCGGCGGGCTTTGAGGTGCAAACCACCAAGGTGGCTCAGGAACAACTGATCGATTACATCAACTCCGAAGGAATCATCGTGCTTCTCGTCCGCAGTGCCACCAAGGTGCGGAAAGACCTTATCGACGCCTGCCCGGATCTGAAGATGATCGGTCGGGGTGGTGTAGGCATGGACAACATCGATGTAGAATATGCAAAAAGCAAGGGAGTGGAGGTGATCAATACACCCGCTGCCTCCTCTGATTCCGTGGCTGAACTTGTCTTCAGTCATTTGTTCGGCATGCTCCGCTTTCTCTACACAAGCAACCGCGAAATGCCCCTGGAGGGAGACAGCCGATTCAAGGAACTCAAGAAAGCCTACAGCAAGGGAAGAGAATTGCAAGGCAAGACATTGGGCATCATCGGATTCGGACGCATTGGCCAAGCGGTTGCAAGAAGGGCATTTGGCCTTGGAATGAACGTAGTAGCTGCCGATGCCAACTCCTTTGAGTTGCCCATTGAACTGTCTTTCCCCAATGGAGCGACTGTGTCCATCCCCGTGGCCACCACCTCATTGGAAGAGGCGCTCAGTGCAGCTGATTTTGTGAGCCTCCACGTACCTGGAGGCGGAGCAGAGGCGCTGATCGGTGAACGCGAACTCGCCCTGATGAAGCAAGGAAGCTGCCTGATCAATGCGGCAAGAGGAGGAGTGGTAGATGAAAAAGCCCTGCTTGCTGCCCTGGAAAGCGGTCAACTGGCCCATGCCGCTTTGGACGTATTTGAAAATGAACCAAACCCTGAAGTCAAATTGCTGATGCACCCCCAGATCAGCCTGAGCCCGCACATCGGTGCCGCCACCTTGGAGGCACAGGAACGGATCGGTGAAGAACTGGCCGCTCAAATAATCAGTTCACTGGGATGAATCCAATAATGACAGAATACCTATGGACCTGCAGGGTGCAAAAGATGACCAGGGGCTCAACGCCAGCCCGGTGCTCCCCGAGCACATCAAGAATTTTTTGATCGATATCGACGGGACGATCACTGAAGATGTACCGAACGAGGAACCCGAGCGAATGAAGAGCTGCGCTCCCTTTCCCGATGCACTGCGTACGCTGAACGGCTGGTACGATGAAGGCCACATCATCTGCTTCTTCACCTCTCGTACAGAAGAGCACCGAGCCGTTACCGAAGCATGGCTGCAAGAGCATGGCTTCAAGTACCATGGAATGCTCATGGGCAAGCCGCGGGGCGGCAATTACCACTGGATAGACAACCATGTGGTCCGCGCGACCCGCTACCTCGGGAAATTCACAGAATTGACCACTGCCCAGCGAGAGATCGAGGTCTTCAAAGGAGAATAAGCGCTGCGCAGTACATTTAGCCCATGAGTGATACGCCACTTGTCCGGCTGCAGGATGCGCACATCCGCCAGGCAGCGCACCTCGTGCTCAGCGACGTCAGCTTTTCCATCGAGAAAGGAGAATTCGTCTACCTGATCGGTACCACAGGAAGTGGCAAGTCGAGCCTGCTCAAAACCCTCTACGGCGACCTGCCGCTTCACTCCGGCAGCGGTTCCATTGCCAAGCAGGAACTTGGAGGGCTCAAGGACGCCGACATCCCCACCCTGCGGAGAAAACTCGGCATCGTCTTCCAGGACTTCCAGCTCCTTACCGATCGCAGCATCGCCGACAATCTGAGCTTTGTCCTGAAAGCCACCGGGTGGAAGGATAAAAAGAAAATGGAAGAGCGCATCTCTGAAGTGCTCGAAAAAGTGGGCATGGCCGAGAACAAGAACAAAATGCCCTATCAGATCAGTGGTGGCGAACAGCAGCGTGTGGCCATCGCCCGGGCGCTCCTGAACGATCCGGAGGTCATCTTGGCGGATGAGCCTACAGGCAATTTGGACCCCTCCACCTCAGAAGAGATCATTTTCTTGCTGAAAGACGTCTGCAAACAGGACCGCTGCATTCTCATGGCCACACACGACTACGCGCTCATCCTCAAATTTCCGGGAAGGACATTGCGCTGCACGAATGGAACGCTGGAAGAAACAGTGCAGAAGACGCTCTGAGCCGAATTCTGTTCAGTAGATCAGATCGATGAACTCGCCGTCACCTCCTGCGCTCACCGGGATCCCGCACGGACTGCAGACGACCGTATCGCCGATCAAAACGAAGGAGACCTCATTGAATTTCTGGCAGTTCTCCTGATCGGTCACCGTTCGGTAATAAAAGACCAAAGAGTCGGTCCCATTCAGAAAAAGGGTGGCCTTGTTTTGGTCTGTAATGGACGGCAGCAGGGGAAAGGACACATAACTTGGGCTGAACAGGTTGCGCACCACCGAGGTGCCGACCGGAATCCGCAAACTGTCCACAGTGATCACCGCAGTGGCCTTGTCCGGGTTGAATCCAACCCCAGGATTGAACCAAAGGTCATTTCCCGCCTGATCGAACAAACGGAACCAGCTGTCGGTCTGAGGTGCCTCAATGACCGAGTCGCACTCCTCGCAGGCCGATGAAAACAGCAGCAAAAGAACACTGAGCGGAATTAATGCCTTATTTTTCAATTTGATGTAATGGGGCACGATGCACCGAGATTAGAGCATTGCGAAAATAATGATCTCCTTTTTAATCGCCTGCTACGAGCAAGACATCCGTCATTTGGTCCGGAGCCTTCACGCCCAGGGAATGCAACGGCCAGAATCCTTCGAGATCATTGCCCATGACAATGGGGGCGATGACTCCCTTCAAGAGATGCTGCGGCGCGATCTCCAAGAATTGAAAGGAGTTCGGTTCCACTCAGGTGAAAGCAGCCCAAGTCGTTCAGCCAGCAGAAACTGGCTGGCCTCTCAGGCGCAATTTCCCTATTTGGTTTTCCTCGACGGGGATTCGGCCACACCAGATGCGCATTATGTGGACCGCTACTTCGATCTGCTTCCTACCGATTCGGTTTGGGTGGGTGGCACCGCCTACCGCAAGGATGTGCCAGTGAAAGGCAGAAGGCTGCGCTGGGTCTATGGAAAAGCGCGTGAAGAACAGTCGGCAAAGAGTCGATCGTCCGCAACAGAATATGGCTTTTCGTCCTTCAATTTCATGATTCCTGCTCAGGCCTTTCAATCCATCCGATTCAGGGAGTCCATCATGCGCTATGGCCATGAAGACACCTTGTTTGGCGTGGAGCTGTCCGATCGGGGGATCGCATTGGCGCACTGCGACAATCCCCTCCTCCACGAAGGTCTGGACGAGGATTCCGTATTTATGGAAAAGACCCGGACGGGCATTCAAACGCTTCTTCAACTTACAGAGGAAGGGACGCTCAAGAAGGGAACGCGCCTCTATCAGCAATACAAAAGCCTGCGAAAGCTCGGGCTTGTGCCCCTGTATCGATTCCTCTTCGGCGCACTGCGCGGAGGATGCGAGCGCAATCTAAAAAGCGGGGCGCCCAGCCTGGTCCTGTTCGACCTGTGGCGCTTGGGCATGCTCTGCGAGTTGGACAAAAAAAAGACCCCGTAAAACAACGGGGTCTTCCATCGAAATCCAACGATTAACCATCGCAGTCATTCGCTTTCCAATGTTAAAGAAAATCAATGGTCTACGAAATCAGCGCATTCCTACATATTGCGTATGAGCTTCAGCAGTTGTTCTTTTTTTCGATTGGCCACGGGAATGCGCGAGTCATCTTCCATGATCATATAGCCGCCATCTGAGGGTACATATCGTTTGACATAGGCCATATTGATGAGATGTGATTTGTGGATGCGCTCAAAATTGTGCGGGCTCAACATGATGTCATATTCCTTCAGCGTCTTTGAAGCCAGGATGGGCTTTGCATCCTTGAGCAGGAAATTTGTGTAGTTGCTGCTCGACTCGCAGCGGATGATGTCCGACACCTTCAGTATATGCATGCCATCGTAGGTCGGAACAACGATCCGGCGGGGCATTCCACTGCCGCCCCGAAGATTCTCAATGAGCACGCCCATTGGCGTTCCTCCTGGGTTCTTCTGCTCCTCGAGCTTGCGGATGGCGCGAACGAGTTCTTCCGGATCAATGGGCTTGAGAAGATAATCCAAGGCGCTGAATTTGATCGCGCGAAGGGCAAACTCGTCATGTGCGGTGATGAAAATGATTGCGGGTCGGTTCTCCTGAAGCAGTTCGTCCTGTTCGAGCTTTTCCAGGAGTTCAAAGCCGTTCTCACCCGAGAGGTTGATGTCCAGAAAGACCACGTCCGGGTTCTGCTCAGTGATCTGTTTGAACGCCTCGTCCACTGATCCGGATTCCCCTTTGACTTCTACTTCCGGAGTGAAGAGTTCGAGTTTACTGACGAGGGCCTTTCTCGAAGAATCCTCATCGTCCACAATAATGGCCTGGATCATAGGAACGGTTTTGATCAAATTTAACCAATGCCCCCATTGAATTTAAGAGAATGAGTCTGCGGAGACCTTTTCCGATTCAGCTTACTCGGCCCATTCATCCTCAATGAGCGGAAGGCGCAGATGAACGCTTGTTCCCTCGGCGTCGCCCTTTTCATCCACGAGATCGCGTACCTCCACCCGAATGTCCTGACCGCCTTTTTCCCGCAAAAGACGTATGCGCTGCTCGATGATGCTCATGCTCATGCTCTTCTTATCCGGGGCGCCAAAAGAACGCTCAAGAAGTTGCGCACTCGCCTTTCGTCCAATTCCATCGTCTCTGATCTCGACTGCGAGCGAATTTTCTTCAAGGCAGAATTGTACATCGATGCGTCCGGCTCCCTTTCGCGCTTTCAGGCCATGCTTCACAGCATTTTCCACATAGGGCTGCAACAGCATGGGTGGGATCCGGTACTTTTCCTGCCATTCTTCCGCACAGTCGATCGAAAATTCCAGGCGGCCCCCGTAGCGCATCTTCTCGAGTTCGAGATAATTGCGCAGTACACCGATCTCCTGGCCCAAGAGGATCGTTGGCTCGTGGGCACTTTCCAATGTATTCCGGATCAACTTGGCAAAGCTTGCGAGATAGTGGATGGCCTCCTTCTTTTTATTACCCAATATGAAATTGGAAATGCTTTCGAGCGCATTGAATATGAAATGTGGATTCATCTGCATGCGCAAAGCAGTTGCCTCGAGCCGTCCCATCTCCTC
>CATILC010000225.1 GCA_949516455.1 Flavobacteriia bacterium
ATGGCTTCGACATTGGGGTCTTTCAGGATCAGGCGAAAGGCCGTTTCGACCCGTTTGGCATCTGCCGTACCGCCCACATCCAGGAAGTTGGCCGGATTTCCGCCCGCCATTTTGATGATGTCCATGGTCGCCATGGCCAGGCCGGCTCCATTCACCATGCAGGCCACATTTCCGTCGAGTTTGACAAAGTTCAAACCAGCTTCCCCTGCCTCCACATCCATGGGTTCTTCCTCGCGTTTGTCGCGAAGCTCCGCATAGTCGGGATGACGGTAGAGACCATTGTCGTCGAGGGTAACCTTGGCGTCCACTGCGATCACGCGGTCATCCGAGGTCTTTAAAACGGGGTTGATCTCAAACAGACTGGCATCGATGTGTTCGTAGGCGTTGTAGAGTTTGACCACAAAGCGGGTCATTTCCTTGAAAGCCTTTCCGCTCAGGCCCAGGTTGAAGGCCACCTTGCGCGCCTGAAATCCCTGAATGCCCACCTTGGGGTCGATCTCTTCCTTGAAAATGCGCTCGGGGCTTTTTTCGGCCACCTCCTCGATGTCCATGCCTCCGTCAGGTGAATACATGATGATGTTCCTTCCAGCCTGCCGGTCGAGCAGTACGCTCATATAGATCTCGCTCGGCTCACTTTCTCCCGGATAATAAACGTCTTCAGCGATGAGCACCTGGTGTACTTTTTTTCCCGTCGGTGGCGTCTGTGGGGTGACGAGCATCATGCCGATGATCTCATTTGCTATGCTTCGAACTTCTTCAAGGCTCTTTGCCAGCTTGACGCCTCCTCCTTTTCCGCGTCCTCCAGCATGGATCTGTGCCTTGATCACGTGCCACCCGGTGCCCGTTTCTTCCGTCAGTCTTTCTGCGGCGGCCACGGCCTCATCTGCACTTGCAGCAACGATGCCCCTTTGTACTGCGACGCCCTGAGCGGCGAGGATCTCTTTGCCTTGGTATTCGTGTAAATTCATGCTGAAGTCTTTGCTGCAAATATAGATGCAAGAACCTCCTGTCCGAAGCCTGCAGAGCAGCCATTTGCCCCAGACTTAACTCTTCCCCTTGAGGTAGGCCGGCCGAAAAAGGCCCCACTTAGAAAGTCTGTATTCCAGACTGACCCGAAGCACGCCCAGGCCGTAGATCGCACTTCGGCTTAGATTGATGGAAGAAGCTTCTTCAAAGTACTTGGTCGGACAGGTGACTTCCGCCACTTCATGTCCGGCATAAAAGATCTGAGCGACCATCTGATTGTCAAAGACGAAGTCGTCCGAATTCGCCGTGAAATCAATGGATTCCAGCACTTCCCGTGAAAAAGCACGGTAGCCGGTGTGGTATTCTGAAAGTTTTTGGCCGAGCAGGATGTTCTGCACCAAGGTGAGAATCCGGTTCGCTACGTATTTATACCAGGGCATTCCTCCCTTAAGTGCGCCTTTGCCCAGGATGCGCGACCCAAAGACCACAGGGTAGACACCGTTGGCGATGACATGGGCCATGGGCGCTATGAGCAGTGGTGTGTACTGATAATCCGGATGCACCATGATGACAATGTCGCAGTCCAGTTCGAGTGCTTTCGAATAGCAGCTCTTTTGATTTCCGCCATAGCCCAGATTGTCATCGTGCTGAACGATATGTTCTATACCGAGCCGTCTGGCTTCCTCCACCGTATTGTCCTTGCTCTTGTCGTCCACTAAAATGACCTCATCCACTATGTCCCGAGGAATCTCGAGATAGGTCTTTTCCAGGGTTTTCCCCGCATTATAGGCGGGCATGACGACAGCGATCTTACGTGTACCGATCATAGAAACGCAAAAGTGAACAAAATAAAAGATTCACACTTTTGAACGACCAAACACCGCCCATCTAAATTTATTTAGTTTTAGCCGCTTTATATCCAGCCCTTATGCTCGGAACTAAGTGGCTCCTGTTTGGAGCTTTTTTTCTGTCGACTCTGTCCGCATCTGCGCAGATAGCCGGCCTTGTAGAAGATGAGACAGGAATGCCCGTGGTGGGCGCCAGTGCGTCTCTTCCAGATCTCAAAAAGGGAGCAGTGACCGATTTCGACGGACGCTTTACGATCGACCACCGATCACCCTTTCCGGTCACCCTGCTCGTTCAGTTCATCGGTTACGCCGATCAACGCATTGAGCTGAATGCACCCAATAGCGCACTGAAGATTCGATTGCGGCCGGATACGGAAATGCTCAAGGAAGTTTCGGTGGTTGAACGCCGATTGAGCGAGAAACAGAAGGCATCTGCGCTAACGGTGGAGGCCATGGATGCCATCGCCATGAAAGAGACACCGTCGGTCAGTTTTTACGAGGGTTTGGGCAACTTGAAAGGAGTGGATCTGACCTCAGCCAGCATCGGATTCAAGGTCATCAATACCCGAGGCTTCAATTCGACTTCACCCGTTCGCTCGCTTCAGCTCATCGATGGAGTGGACAATCAAGCTCCAGGGTTGAATTTTTCCCTGGGCAATTTTCTGGGTGCCTCAGAATTGGATGTACTCAATGTGGACGTGATCGCGGGAGCCAGTACGGCCTTTTACGGCCCCAACGCCTTTAATGGGGTCATTGCGATGACCACAAAGAATCCGTTCATTTTTGAAGGACTCGATGTTTCCTACAAGGTGGGTGAACGCAATCTGCATGAGCTGGCCATCCGGTGGGCCGATAAGTTCACAGACGAAGACGGTAAGGACCGATGGGCGTATAAGATCAACGCCTATCTCCTTCGGGCGGACGATTGGGTTGCGAACAACATGGCCGCCACCGAGAATTCACCCAACCCTGAGTGGAATCCCGGTGGGTACGATGCCGTGAATCGATACGGCGATGAAATTGATTACCGCACCCCGGGCGATCCGCGCTCTTATCCCGGACTGGGCACTTTCCATCGAAGAGGAATTGAGGAAGTCCACTTGGTGGATTACGACACACGCAATTTGAAGTTCAATACCGCTGTGCACTACAAGACCGATTCGGAGCAGGAGTTCAGTTATGCTTTCAACTTTGGCTTTGGCACCACAGTCTATCAGGGAGACAACCGTTTCAGTTTACGTGACATTCAGTTCGTGCAGAACAAGATCGAATGGAAGAAAGAGAACAAATTCTTCCTCCGGGCCTATTCCACCAATGAGAATGCCGGGAACAGTTACGATGCCTATTTCACCGCTTTAAGGATGCAGGATTCGGTACAGCCTGGGAATATATGGGCCAATCGATATGCCCAGCTCTGGAACATTCCCCCCAATAATCTTGGGCAGCAGGTTCGCGGCCTCCCGGGCTATCCGGATGAAAGTCTTCCCATCGACCAATACGAGGAATTGATGCAGGCCTTTACGCAGAACAACCTTCAGGCCCTGACGGATTTCCACAGGACGCAGAACGGAATTCTGGAGATACCGGAGTTGGTGCCCGGCACACCCGAATTTCAGGCGCTCCGCGACCACATTCGTTCCACTTCTTTCGCTGATGGTGGAGCCTTGCTGGAGGATCGCTCCTCGCTGTACCACCTGCAGGGAGAGTACATCTTTGATGAGTCGGATTGGGGCAATTTCCGGCTCGGCGGCAATGGCCGCCTGTATCGTCCCAATTCCAATGGGACCATCTTCTCCGATACAAATGGCCGGATCATCACCAACTATGAATTTGGGCTTTACGGAGGCTGGGAGAAACGCTATCTGCGCAAACGACTGAAGGCCAGCGCGACCCTGAGGATGGATAAGAATCAGAACTTCGATCTGCTCGTTTCGCCTGCACTCTCACTGGTGTACGATGCCGATGAGCTGAATACGATCCGATTCAGCATTTCCTCTGCCATTCGCAATCCAACCCTACAGGATCAGTACCTCTACTACAATGTGGGGCCCGCCCGACTGTTGGGCAATCTGGATGGCTACGAGGACCTGATCACATTGGACGATCTGCAGGATTTCCTTGCGCTTCCGGTGACCGATCAGCAGGTCTATCAATTCAATTTCTTCGATGTGGCGCCCATCCGACCAGAAAAGGTTCAGACGGCCGAACTGGGATACCGTTCCACTTTATGGGATCGATTATACCTCGATCTGAATTACTACTACTCCTGGTACCAGGATTTCATTGGCTACCAATTGGGTCTGATCTTCGACTACGACCGAATTCCGAACGTTTTCGATCTGGAGGCATTCAGGATCAGCACCAATGCACGAGATCAGGTGACCACGCAGGGGTTCTCGGCAGGATTGAATTATTATTTTGGGAAGTATTACTCCCTCAGTGGCAATTACACCTGGAACGCACTGAATTCAGCCACGGAGGATCCGATCATACCGGCCTTCAACACGCCTGAGAACAAATACAACATCAGCATAGGCGGACGTGAAATGCCGCTGTGGAAGGAACAATTCGGCTTCAATCTCACCTACAAGTGGATCGAAGGTTTCCTCTTTGAAGGCAGTCCGCAGTTCACCGGGACCATCAATAGCTATGCGCTTTTTGATGCGCAAGTGAATTACCGCTGGGTCGAGGAAGAGCTGACATTGAAGATCGGGGCGAGCAATCTTTTGGACCAAAAGGTCTTTCAAGTTTACGGAGGGCCGAACGTCGGACGATTGGCCTACATCTCACTGGCGTACGCCTGGCGCTGAGTAATCGCTCAATTGCGTACCTTTCCCGCTTAGTCAAACCATTAAAAAACGATATGAAGAAAAGATTATTCCTTCCTCTTGCTGTTTTGCTTGCATTGCCCTTGGGACTGCTGGCACAGGTGAGATATGTTGATGACATCTTCAATGACGACGATATTGTGGTCACTGAGGACGTGGTCTATGGCATGAACTTCAGTGCCTATGTACCCACTACTCTTGGAGGCCCACAGGTCATTCCATTGTACGCGGATGTGTACATGGCAGACCCCATGGTGGACAATGTGATGGACCGCCCCGTGGTGATCTATTTCCATACGGGAAGTTTCCTGCCCAAAGGGCTTGCATCCCCTCTGGGATGGCAGAAGGATTCAGCGGCCGTTGAGATCTGCCAGCGACTGGCCAAAAAAGGCTACGTAGCGATCTCAGC
>CATILC010000226.1 GCA_949516455.1 Flavobacteriia bacterium
AGGCTGTCCTCCAGGGCGATGAAGTAATCTTCGTTGTTCTTGGCCGAGACAAAGCGCAGCTGAAGCAGCTTGGGCTTGGCACTCAAGGGGCCATAATTGATGGCGTTGATGGCCAGTTCGCTGCCCGCTTCCGCGGACATCAGGAATGGGGCTACATTGTTTCCGATCCGCTTCCCTGCGTCATAGGCGTTGTCGTTTCCATCACTTGCTCCTGCGACCATTCCAATGAGCAGCTCGTCTTCCATTTGTGGGTTGGAGGCCTGGTATGTGTGTAAGAAGAGGCGATCCGCGATCACAGATTGATTCTTGTAGTAGGTGGGAGAAGACCCAACGGTGCCGTGGGTCCCCATGCTCATCGAAGGAAAACTCGGACCGCTGCCTGTGGTCTGAACCCAGAAGGATTGGAGCGGCGCGATCTTTTGAGAAGAAGAGGATATGGAACTTACTGTTACATAGTCTCCATTCCCACCATCTGCCGATGGATCCCAGATGGCAAAGGAATTATTGACGTTTGTACCCGAGGTGCCCACATCCAGCGCATTGAAATCCAGACTGCAAGTGAAGGGATTGGCGATCAGGTTCCAATCCTGATCGGTCCCCGTTCCGTAGCTGATGCTCGGAGATAAGCTCGTGTAAGGCGTACCCGTAAGGGAAAGAGTGGCCGGAGCGGCAGCGATCCCATAAGTCCCTACATAAGCCAGATAGCCCCTTCCCTTCACATCAGCGTCAGAAGCTGTCTGATTGACCCATTGGGGTGTTCCAGAAGGGTTCCAGTAAAAAGTGTTCTGTGCACCTGTTCCCGCCTGATCTCCTACATCTCCGAGATCGTCCAAAGAAGAAATATCTACGGGAATGGCCAGGTTGTGCCATCCGGCATTGGCGATGTACTGTTTAACCGTAACTGAACCTGAGCCAGATACACTGCCGCTTACCTTAAGCTGAGAATAGCCAGAGGAAGAGGCGTTCAAAACAAAGGAACCATTGTTGACCAAGTCGCCTTCTATGGTCAATGCTGAATTAGGACCGATCGTTAGATCTGCACCATCATTTATGAACCCAAGAAATGTTCCGCTCGGCGGATCAAGCTCAGTGGAAGAAGGATTGAAAATGACGTCTATGTCATCAATGGCAATTTCATCTCTTGAACCGCTTCCAGCGACATCATCAAAGGCCCATTTGAAATAAAAGAAATTCTCATCGCTTACACTCAGGCCGCTAACCAAAGCTATTCTTCGATGTGCCTCCCAAGAAGGACTGCCCTCTGCAGTCGTACTTGTGACCAATGTCAGGTTGGAAACATCGGTATAACTGGAATCATCAGTGCTGTGGGAAAATGCTATTTCACTTGATCTGCTTTGATCATTATAGACATAAACCGTAAAGGCAATAACGGCTGAAGACAATGTCGCACCCGTTTGATTCTGGGTGCGTAAAGTGAAGCTACCCGGTGCGTAATCTGACCCTGTGGATTGAACTCCCAATGCAAAGTTGGAAGAACTTACCTCGAAAGCGTACACGCCACCTGAACTCACGCCACCCGTTGTTACACCTCGTGAAAAGTCACCAGATGTACCAGATCCTCCGAATGCTAGGCTCCCATCTGAGGCGCCAGTTGTTGCCCATGCATCCGAATCCAACTGACCCGATGACGGAGTGCTTGCGAAACCGGTGCCAGAGAATTCGCCCTCATTCACTCCCGACACACTTGATTCGAAATCAATGGTAAATACCTGATCAGCCGAAGATATCTGCCAACCTACCGTTGGAATCTCATCGTCATTTATGGTCAAGGTGTGCAAGGATGGTGAAACGTTGGCACCCGTCGAAGAAGTCTCAGCGATGGTGATCTCAACAGTTTCATCATCAGCATCGGCATCACTATTTATGTCGATGGAGATATTCTGTGTTCCATTTCCTGTAAAATTCAAGACTGTTGTAGTCAGGCTAACATCGCCCACTTCGTAGCTGCCTCCGCTCAGGGTGACACTCAGATCCACCTGGGAAGAGCCGTAATTCGACAGGGTTACTGGAATATTGACAGAAAAAGTGCTGTTCGTTTCATTTTCAGACGAACTAACTGCATCATAGCCAACTGTTGGCCCTCCTGTGGCTATGGTGAATGACACAGGTGGACTGATGCTTGCCGAACCGCTAACGGTCCAATTGCTCACATTATTGACAGAGGAAAAAAGAGCAGAAGCCGATCCTGAGGTTGTGCCCGTATAATTTCCGTCGTCAGCTCCCATTTCCAACCAGTCGGAACTTGCAAGGGTACTCCCTGGAAAAGTTCCTCTATCACCGGAATCTTCTCCCACATGATGAAGGAAGGTGGTTACATTTCCTACAGATGTTCCCTGGTATGCCAGCAAACCATCGCCACTGTTACCGAGCGCAAGTGAACCATCAGCGGTCGCAGAGAAATTCGTTGCAGTGCCTGCAGAATTGCCCGTAATGACAGTACCGGCCGTAACGCCACCACTCGGTGCTGTGTACAATACGGTGCCTTCACCTGTACCAATTGTTAGGTCCCCATCAGCCTCTTCATCGGTAAAGTAAATTTCCGTTCCTGCATCGAGATCGACAAAAGTCACAAAGGCAAAATCTTCATCACCAGTGCTCATCCCAATAATAGCTATGTCGCCAATATTCAGAGTTGTCTGTCCCCACCCCACCATTCCAGTCAGGAGGATGATCAGCGCAAAAAATGAGTGTAGTTGTTTCATGTAAGAGGTATTCAGTGCGTTAAAAATTTGTGTTAAAAAGTAAATTTTTTGTTACCAAAAGAGATTATCGAAATATTAATTCTTGTGGGATAAAGTACTTAAGTTCAATTATTTAGTAGGCTTATTCTGACAAGCCGATCGGTAGAGCTTCCTCCTGTTCCCTTCCATGCCAGACTTCTATTCACGTTTTCTCCAGACATCAAAGCCGTGTTGGACTCAAACCTGAGAAAAGAACAGTCGATGACACCCTACTTTTAAGTTTTTGACTGACTTTTATTTTTTGATCGCCTTTGAAAGTAGATTCAACCGTTCTCTCTTCATTGCAGGCTTACTGTACCTATCGCGAGCGCAGCCCAAAAGAGGTTCAAAACAAGGCCTGCGAACTCGGAGTTTCAGACGTACCACTCTATCTAAAAGAGCTTGAATCCTCGGGTCACCTGAACGAAGAACGCTTCGCTGATGCCTATGCACGAGGCAAATGGCGCAACAACCGATGGGGTCGACTGAAGATCCGTCAGGGACTGCGGCAAAAAGGGGTACGCGAAAACCTCGTCGAGAAAGCCCTTTTGGACATCCCGGACGGCGAATACAGCGAAGGGCTTTTTGAATTGATCCGCAACCGACTGGGGACGAAAAAAATGACACAAAGTCTTCGCGCAAAGACGCTGAGATATCTGCAGCAAAAAGGATATGAAACTTCTTTGTCCATCGAATTGATGGATGCTTACCAAAAAAACTCAATTTCCGACTGATCGAATGGTGTGAACGTGCAATGGATCTCCTCCGTCAGCAAGCTTGAGGAATCTCCAGAGGATGAGGCCTTTTCCCTTTGGAAGCGACCATTCCCCCGAAGGCGGTTCGATCCGGCCTCGATAGAAAAGACGACCTTGTGCGCTAAAGACGGAGACTTCCAGAGGCTGCTCCAACCCCTTCCAAAACAGATCACGTCCATTGGCCCATATCTGAAATTTGTCCTGCACACTGCCTTTGTCGAATGATACTTCGGAAGCAACCGATGCTTTTCTTCCAATAAAGAGTTCATCTTCTTCCATCCGGATATTCGGACGCTCCAAGGCGGGATCGACGAGGATGAAACCATTGGTGTTCAGCCTCCGTTGGATCTGGCCGGCATTATGGAGCAGCCAGGAATTGTGCTGGTCGGTGATCCAGTGCTTGTACTGAGCCATGGAGTGCCCAGTACGCAACCCGGTATAAAAGGCGTTATCGGTCTCCGTCAGGCCAATGGCGTGCATGGCAATGGAAGCAGGTCGGGCAGAAGTGTGCGGATCTGTTCGGTCGGATTCCCATCCGTTTCCGTTGAAATGGATACCGGCCAAAAGGACCAGACTGTCCAGCCTTCCGTGAAATGCAAAAAGCTGATCGCCCTGGTCGGACAGGTCGTACAGGTTCCCCGTCACACTGCCGGTGGTGGCAAATGCTCCCGCTGGGGAGCAGCCGATGCCGATCACTGTCCCCGGCAAAAGTGGAGTCGAACCTGTGTGCACCCATTCGAGGACATCTTCGCTTTGGTGCGTGAAGGAATTGCTGTCTTGAGCGGCCCAGCCATTGTCGGTAAAGGAGAGTGTGGAGCCGGGATCCAGTCTGCTCCAGATCACGAAAGAGAAGGATACCGGAGCATCTGTCCGAAAGGAGAGAAAGTGGAGATCTCCCGGGCCCAATTGAGACTGTGCAGACAGCAGATTGGTGGTGACAAAGCCAAATAGAAAGAGCGTAATTCGCATTTTTTTTTTGCAAGAACCCGCCTCTCTCAAAACCTGATCATCCGAAAGACTCAAAGGGAATATCGGCTGACGTATGCTGCAGCTGGAATAAGGAAATTGGATGTTCTTCCAATTCGTCCCATTCTGTTGCAGAATTTGATTAGAAAATCTTATTTTTGAGGACCAAGGAAATCGTTATGAAACAAGCCTATACACTATCAATCTTTCTATTTGCTCTTCCATTGCTGTCCTTTGCACAGGACGCAGAAACTGAAGGAACAACGCCCGAACAAAATGTCGATGAATCTGCTCCGACCCAGGAAATGGAGATCACTCCCTTGGTCGAAACAGAAAAAAAGCACCGAAATGCCATCGCCATTGATTTTGGCGCCCAAGGTGTCGGATTGGACTATGGATACAGCCTGAACAGACACTTAGCAGTGCATTTGGGCTATATGATGCTTCCCGTTTCCATAGAAGATTACGCCTATGATTTTCAAGGTACCAAGACGCAAATGGACATCGATGTCAAGTTCTCTCACATGGCGCTCAAATTGGATTATTATCCATTTGCCTGGAGTGGGTTCAAACTGATGGCAGGAGTGGCCTACTTCATGAACAACGAGGCCGATGTCAACATCATGCTGGACGAGAGCATCTACTTCGGAGACGATGGCGACGGAGATGGCTTTGGTGATTTTGAATTCACCCCGGACGAGATCGGCAACATCGACATCGGCGTGGATTGGGATGCCTTCAATCCCTACTTCGGGTTTGGCTTCGGGCGCGCTGTTCCTGATGGGTATATGGACTTCGGAATGGACATGGGTATGTTCTATATGGGTTCTCCCAACGTCAGCGTCGATGCAACCGGAATGCTCGAGGACACTTCCAAAGAAGAGGAACAGTTGCAGGCCAATTTTGCGGACTACAAATGG
>CATILC010000227.1 GCA_949516455.1 Flavobacteriia bacterium
CGCAACATGAGCAAACACATCGTTTCCGTCGGTTCCATCGAATGCGGATCGCCCGATCTCTTTCTCATATCAGGTCCTTGTGTCATTGAGGAAGAATCCCTGATGATGACCGTCGCCGAAAAACTCAAGATCGTTTCTGAGGAGACAGGCGTTCCGATGATCTACAAGTCTTCCTTCCAGAAGGACAACCGCAGCAGTGTTGACTATTACCAAGGACCAGGGCTCGATGAAGGCCTGCGCATCCTGCAAAAGGTCAAGGACGAATTTGGATTCCCGCTCATCTCAGATATTCATTATCCAGACCAGGTGTCGGCTGCAGCAGAAGTGCTGGATGTGATCCAGATCCCCGCCTATCTGTGCATGCAAACGGGCTTGGTCACTGAGGCGGCCAAGACCCAGAAACCCATCAATCTGAAGCACGGTCAATTTCTGGCACCAGAGAACATGATCAAGCCCGTGCAAAAAGTAGAATCCACGGGCAATCAGAAGATCATTCTGACCGAACGCGGCTACACCTTTGGATACAACGATCTGGTGGTCGACCCCCGTTCATTCTATCATCTGGCCGAATCTGGCTATCCCGTGGTCTTCGATGTCACGCATTCCATCCGGAAATACGGCATCCCCAGTGCCGATCCGTCCGGGGGTGCGCGGCAATACCTCGACGTACTCGCACGCGCCGCCGTTGGAGCCGGTGTGGACGGCCTGTTCATTGAAACCCATCCATGCCCGAGCGAAGCGCTTTGTGATGCCGCCAGCCAGCTGGACATCGATCATCTGAAGGACTTTCTGGAGCCCTTGTTGGAAATTCACCGCATCGAGCGCTCATTTCGCGACCGCAATTAAGCAGAGGCCGTATTTTCGCTACACCAATCTGAACAACTTATGGAGCTTTATCTGGATTCAGCGGACATCAACGAGATCAAGGAGGCCTTTGAACTGGGATTCCTCACTGGCCTGACCACCACCCCCACCTTCATGCACCGGCATGGGATCACGGACATCGACGGAACCATCCTCGAGTTGGCCAAGATCGTCCCCGTACTTCAGATCGAAGCGCTGGGCGAGACCGCAGATGAGATCGTGGCAGAAGCCGAACGTCAGGACGCACTCGGACTCGACCGCAGCAAAACAGTGTACAAGATCCCCATCTCGGTGGAAGGCGTGAAAGCCTGTCGCCGTCTGGTGGACATGGGTTACATGGTCAACATCCACCTGGTGTACACCCTTCAGCAGGCCTATATGGCCATGTCGGCAGGCGCCTCATACGTATGCCCATTGGTTGGAAGACTGCAAGACCAGGGACACGATGCCCTCGGCCTTGTTCAGCAATGTGTGGAAGCTGTGAATTACTACGGCTACGACACACGCATCATGTTCTCTTCGGTACGGAATGTGGAGCATGTCAAAAATGCGTTGAACGTCGGTGTTCACACGGTGACCGTTCCCTGGAAGATCATGAAGAAGCTCACCGAGAATCACTTCACCCAGATCGGGACAGACGAATTCTTCGAACACACCCGACTGATGACCGAATCGGTGAAAGATGTGATCGGAGCCAACAACCCCGTGGTCACTTCCGACAAGAGCATTGCAGATGCACTGGTGGTGATGACCCAAGGCGGATTTGGTGCAGTGACCATCGTTGACGGTGCTCAGCGGCCGATCGGCATGTTCACAGACGGTGATCTCCGCAGACTGATTTCCAAGGACGGAGGAAATGTGATCGACAAGGCGCTTACCGATCTGCCCATGAAACAGCCGATCAGCGTGGAGGGAATGGAACTGCTGTACACGGCAGAAGCACTGCTGCGCGAAAAGGAAGTTGACACCCTGGTGGTCACTGAAGATGGAAAGGCCATCGGCATGGTCGATGTCCAAGACCTGATCAAAAAGAGCTAATGTCCAGCCCGGATCTCTCTTCTTTCAAAGAAGGAGGTGCCCAGTTCAGCGCAAACGAACAGGAGCTGAAGGAACGCATTGCCTCCATTCGTATGCTCATCTTCGACTGGGATGGCGTCTTCAACAATGGGTTCAAGAACGGATCGGGCAGCAGTCATTTCTCAGAGATCGATTCCATGGGCATCAACCTGCTCCGTTACGGTCTCTATCAACTCGGCGGGAATCTTCCCCGCACCTACATCATCAGTGGCGCCTCCAATGCATCCGCCCGGGCGTTTGCCGAAAGGGAACACTTTGACGGGGTATACCTCAACTACAAGAACAAATTGGACGCTTTTCAACGAATGCTCGAAAAGCACCGGGTCAAAAAGGAAGAAACGGCGTTCTTCTTTGATGATGTGCTCGACCTCGGTTTGGCCGAACAGGTGGGGTTTCGTGTCTTCATGGGCAATGGCTATTCCCATGCATTTTCTGCCTTTGTCCAAAAAAAGAAATTGTGGGACCTGATCCCTGCCCGTTCGGGAAAGGACCACGGGCTGAGAGAAAGTTGCGATTTCATGCTTACCGCACTTGGGATCTATGACAATGTCGTGGAAGATCGATTGAACTATACGGATGTCTATTCCGAATACTGGAAAAAGCGACAGAGCATTCCCACGCGTTATCAGGAAGCTCAATAAGCGCGGATCTTCCTCTTTTCCGATTTTTGCCCCACATGAATCAGTTGTTCTTCGCGCCTGATCTGCCGGATTCGGACTTTCTTCCCGAAACCGAGTCGCACCACCTGCATCGGGTCCTGCGCCTCGAATCAGGTTCTGAGATCCATGCCACCGATGGCCGGGGTTGGTTCTACCGGCTAAAAACCCTTCACCTATCTGCAGGCCGCATGAAGGTCGAGATCGTGGCCCGGGAAAGAGATGCTCGGGTACAGCCCCTCATCCACATTGCGGTGGCACCGACCAAGCAAATGGACCGCTTTGAATGGCTGGTGGAAAAATGCGTGGAACTCGGTGCCATTCGCTTCAGTCCGATCATCTGTGCACGCAGCGAGCGAAGAAAGTTGCGTGTCGACCGCCTGGAACGCATCGCCCTCTCGGCCATGAAGCAATCGCTGAGAAGCACACTTCCTGAGATCGATGCGCCCATGAGCTTTGATGCCTTCCTTGAACAATACAAAGACAAGGATCTGCTTTTTGCACACTGCGAAGAGGGTAAAAAACAATCACTTACTGAGCTGACAGCACCCAGAGAAGCGGTCATGTGCATAGGTCCAGAAGGAGACTTCAGCCCGGAAGAGATCGAAAAAGCCCGGGCAATGGGAGCGTCAATGATCGAGCTGGGAAATCATCGACTGCGCACAGAGACTGCGGCCGTTCACGGCTGCTCGCTTCTCGCGGCGGCCCTGCGGTAAAAGTGGAATCCATTCTCGGAGTAGAGTTTCTCCGCATCCGGCCAGTCGCGCTCGAACTCTGCTTGCCGGCCTTCCTTCACGGATACATAAGTGATTCTCTGCAGTGGTTGTGTCTGGTCCCGGCTCTGTGTTGATATACCCACCTTCGGCTGTATTTCGCCATAAAACATCGGGACGTAGCTCTTGAATTTGTAAGTGGTCTTCAAGGCATCTTCATCGGCCACGGATCGGAAGAATTCGATGTGCGCACGCTGAGAAATGGCCTCTACACGCGCAACAAAAAAGAACAAGGCCAACTGCACCCA
>CATILC010000228.1 GCA_949516455.1 Flavobacteriia bacterium
TCGCAGATATCGGAGCCGGCGACACTCACATTACCAGCAGATGCATCGGCAAATCCTGCGGGAACCGGCTGCTTGGCCGAATGAGCCGCATTGTGTACCATCTTGTCTCCGTCTGATTGCACGAACGCAACAAAAGCGATCTCGCCGTAATTGTAGATGTAGGACGGGATCTGCACAGTGAATTGATTCGTCCACTGCTGACCCGCGCTCAGGCTTGCCGGCAAGGCCGTACCCGTGGCATTCGGGATCATTTTGCGCATCACTCCGTAGAAGTCCAGTTCTCCATTCGAACCGGGAGGAGTTGGGAAATTGATCTCAGATTCCACCAAAGCCAAACGCAAGTACAGGTTGCCATTTGGCGTAAAGGTGGACGCCCCCGAGTTGGTTACACTGACGTCGACCGTTGCTGAAGAAAGATCTGAGGAGAGTGTATGCGTCACGGTCACCGCGATCGGTGTGGACATGTTGTAGGCCGCATCTACGTCGGTCTGGCTGAAACAGGCCGGTGCCCCGTCATATGCGTTGCAGTCGTTGGTCACTGAAGTTCCATTGATCTTCGCATGTGGAACACCATTCACTCCGTAGTAGCTTCTGCGTGAAGAAACTTCACCCGGATTGTGCGCATTCATAGGATCCACACCAGGGAAAGAAGTCTGATACTTGATGTCGATGATCTTCGTCGGATTCTGTTGCAACAAAGCGTTGAACGCAGGATTCTGGGAGGCGCAAGGGCCGCAGGAAGCCTGTGTGAATTCCTCGGCCAGTACCAGCCGCGTGGCTTGGGCATACATGGCCTGCCAGGAAGTCGTAGCGAAAGCGAGGGCGAGTGCCCAGAGGGTAGTTTTTCTCATTTGATGATTTTTTTGGATTAAGCCAAGGCTAATTTACCGTTTGAGCCTCAATATAAGGCGAGCAAAAAAAAAGGAGGCGAGTGCCTCCTTTCAATTCCATTCAAAATGGATGGATTCAGTGCAGTACAGAGATCTTCTTCAAGCTTCTTCTGTCTCCTTGTTGGATCTCCAAGGTATACATCCCCTCGGCCAAAGTGCCAAGTTGCAGGCGGAGCTGAGCAGGTCCTTGATGGACGATCTCTGTCCGCTCGAGGACCACAGCGCCCAATGGGTTGACCAGCTGAAGCCTTACTTCTTCAGATCCGTTCGCATCAAAAGAAATGGTGAGTTCATCTCTTGTGGGGACGGGATACAGCTTCAATTCTGCCAACTCGAGTTCTTCGGTTGAGACGGGCATGGAACTTACGTGGATATTGTCCAAATAGAGGGAATTGCCGTAATCACTCGTTGCCTTGAATCGAAAAACAGCGTCTGAAGAACTGGCATAGGCTGAAAGGTCGATCGCCGACTGCGTCCATTCATTGGCCCTTGGGTAAAAACGAGAGGTCGATGGCGAACGTGTGGAAAGAGCTCCTCCCGCCTTGTTCCAAAGACTGGTCCAGGTTGCGCCGCAATCGGTGGAAATGGAGATGTCCAGCATATCGTTCTCTGCCTGGTACTGGCAATAGGCGTGGTCGAAATACAGATTCGGTGTTCCTCCCGTAACTGAACTCAGATCCACCTTTTCGGTGATGATGTTCGAAACGGTACCGGCTTGTATGGACCACCAATCCACTCGTAGACTCAGGGCAGACTGCTCATAAGCACCCAGCTGCCAGCTCACGGAGGAGTTGATCTGATTGTCCACGATGAACACACGGCCACTGGGATCCTCCACGATGAACTCCGACGGAATGTCGCCGATGTTGTTGCTTTCGAAGCCCTTGGTGTAAGGAGCAGGCTGAGGAGTGGGGTCGAGCACGCTGTAATTCTGCGGTGCCGTTTGGTTGTTCAAGGTGTTATAGTCCACCTGCCCGTTCACATTGTCTACATAGAAATATACAGAGCTCGATCCTCCAGGAAGTGTAGTGGCGGGGAATGAAACCGTGGCAGATGCGCCCTGGCCCAATGAACCCGACCAGCTCTGAGTGACGGGGTTTCCACCGTTGATGACATAGTGCACATCGGCTGAGGTGATGGTCGTGCTGCTTTGGTTGCTGATCGAAGCGGCTGGATTGAAGGTGGCGTCACAAATATCAGAACCTGCCGTGCTGTTTCCAGTGATGCTGGCATCAGAAAAACCAGAGGGAACAGGCTGTTTGGCCGAATGCGCTGCATTGTGGATCATCTTGTCTCCGTCGGATTGCGCAAAGGCGACAAATGCGATCTCTCCGTAGTTGTAGATGTAGGACGGTATCTGGACAGTGAACTGATTGGTCCATTGCTGGCCTGCAGTCATGCTGGCGGGCAATGCGGTTCCGTTCGCATCAGGGACCATCTTGCGCATTACACCGTAGAAATCCAGTTCTCCGTTGGATCCCGGGGCCGTAGGGAAGTTGATCTCTGACTCCACAAGGGCCAGTCGGAGATAGAAATTTCCGCTGGGGGTGAAGGTCGTTGCACCTGAGTTGGTCAGGGTCACATTCACCGTTGCAGTGCTCAGGTCAGAAGACAGGGTATGTGTTACGGAGAGTGAGATGGGCGTGGACATATTGAACGCTGCATCGATCTCGCTCTGGTCCAGGCAGGCTGGTGCTCCATCGTAGGCGTTGCAGTCGTTCGTCACAGAAGTTCCGTCGATCAGCGCATGGGGAACACCATTGACTCCATAATAACTGCGGCGGCTGGCCACTTCATTGGGATTGTGCGTATTCATTGGATCGACACCGGGGAAGGATGTCTGATACTTGATGTCAATGATCTTCGTAGGATTCTGCTGAAGCAGTGTGTTGAATGCCGGATTCTGTGAGGCACATGGGCCGCA
>CATILC010000229.1 GCA_949516455.1 Flavobacteriia bacterium
CGATCGATGAATGGGGTGTCCAGCTGATGGAGTTCGATCAAGAGTTGGATGCGTTCGACTTTCTCTTTGAGTACATCTTCAAGCATCAGTATCTGCTGCACACGGCTGCGTTTGACCAATTGTTCTCTTCCACTTTCCTTGAGTTTTTTGGTCCAGCTTTCGGCCAGAAGGCTCAGGTGCAGGAGCCGGTCACTCTCCATCAGGTGCCGGTATTTCAGATATGATTCTCCGTTGAGGAACAATTCAAAGCTTCCCGAATAATCCTCGATCTGCAGGACTCCGTATTCCTTCCCCGCCTTGCTGACCCCGTGACGCACTTGCGACACAAATCCAGCCAGGCTATGGTTTCCCGGCAACCAGCCTTCACTGCCTTCGGCATTCATCATTTCGCCGTACCGCCGGCAATCGATGCTGGTGAACTGATCGATCTCTCTTCGGTAGTCGTCCAGCGGATGGCTGCTGAGATAGATATTCAGATATTCCTTCTCCTTTTTGAGCTTGACCATTCTCGGCCATTCATCCACCTGTGGAAGTTGCGGCTCGGGTAGGCTGATGGATGAACTTTCTCCAAAGAGGCTGACCTGCGAACTGTTCTTTTCCTCCCTCAGGCTCTGTGCGTAGCGAACAGACTTCTCCAGGAAGGTCTTCTGGTCCTCCTTGTAGAAGAAAAGACTTCGTTTGCCGTCCATCAGCTGGTCAAAAGCGCCAGCACAGATCAGCGCCTCCATGGTCTGTCTGCTCGTGGATCGTCCATCCACCCGGCTGAGGAATTCAAAGAAGTCCGTGTACGGGCCATTTTCTTCGCGTTCCGCAACAATGGACGTACAAGCCGATTCGCCAACGCCCTTCATGGCTGCCAGGCCAAAGCGTATGGCTCCTTTTTCATTCACGGCAAATCCTTCAAGGCTCTCGTTCACATCCGGCCCGAGTACCTCAAGGCCCATTCTGCGGCATTCTTCTATGAAGAAGGTCACCTTTGTCAGATCGCTTTTGTTGTGGGTAAGCAGGGCGGCCATGAATTCGGAAGGATAGTTGGCCTTCAGGTAGGCCGTCTGCCAGGCCACGACCGAATAGCAGGCAGAGTGGGATTTGTTGAACGCGTACTTCGCAAAGGCCTCCCAATCGCTCCAGATCTTCTCCAGAACATCAGAAGGATGACCGTTCTTGCCCGCCCCCTCCATGAAGAGCGGCTTGAGTTTATCGAGCTGGGCCTTGATCTTCTTTCCCATGGCCTTCCGCAACTGGTCTGCCTGTCCACGCGTGAATCCAGCCAATTTTCGGCTCAGCATCATCACCTGTTCCTGGTAAACCGTAATGCCGTAGGTCTCGGAGAGGATCTCTTCCATGACGGGCAGGTCGTATTGGATCTCCTCTTCGCCGTTCTTTCTGCGGGCGAACTGAGGAATGTATTCCATGGGACCGGGCCGGTACAAAGCGTTCATCGCGATCACATCCTCAAATCTTTCGGGCCGAAGCAGGCGAAGATTCTTCTGCATTCCCGGCGATTCGAACTGGAAAAGACCCGTGGTTTCCCCTTTGGCAAATAGCTCCATGGTCTTTGGGTCGTCGAGCGGAATGGTCTCCATATCCAAGGTGATCCCGTGCCTTCTTCGGATCAGTTCACAGCTCGTATTGATGATGCTCAGGGTTTTGAGTCCGAGGAAATCCATCTTGAGCAGCCCTGCATCTTCCACCACATCGTTGTCGAACTGAGTAGCCATCATCATGGCCTCTTTGGGCCGCATGATGGGAACCAGGTTGTTCATCTGTTCGGGAGTGATGATCACGCCACAGGCGTGGATACCGGTATTCCTGAGCGATCCCTCGATCTTCATGGCCGTGCTCAGCACGCCACCCCAGCGCTTGTCTACTTCGGCGATGCGTTTCAACTCATAGGCGTTGTTGAGCTGCTCCCGGTTGTTGATCAGTTCAGCCAGTTCCCGGTCTGTACCGTTGAGCAGCTGACGGAGCTTCAACCGGTCCGGCATGAGTTTGGCCAAGCGGTTGACCTCTTCGATGGGGATGTCCAATACCCGGGCAGTATCGCGGATGGCACTCTTGGCGGCCATGGTGCCGTAGGTGATGATGTGTGCCACTTGGTCACTGCCGTAGGTATCGATGACGTACTGAATGACCTTGTCCCGTCCGATGTCATCAAAATCAATATCGATATCGGGCAGGCTGATGCGGTCGGGATTGAGGAACCGCTCAAACAGAAGACCGTATTTGAGTGGATCGACATTGGTGATGCCCGTGCAGTAGGCTACAACGGAGCCCGCGGCCGATCCGCGTCCAGGTCCAACGCTCACTCCCATTTCTCGGGCTTTGCTCGTGAAGTCCTGTACGATGAGGAAATAGCCCGGATATCCAGTACGTTCGATGGTTCCGAGTTCAAAATCCAAGCGATCGCTGACCTCTTTGGAGAGCGTTTCGCCATAACGCTCCTTGGCGCCCTCATAGGCCAGGTGCCTCAAATAGGCATTTTCACCCCGTTTGCCTTCGTCTTCTTTGTCCGAAGGATCTTCAAAGGATTCAGGGATATTGAATTTTGGCAGCAGTACGGGTCTTTTCAGCGGATAGGCCTCGATCCGCTCCACCATTTGCGCCGTGCAGGCCAGTGCCTCGGGTAGGTCGGAAAAAAGAGAAGCCATCTCTTCTCGGCTCTTCAGATAGAATTCCTCATTGGGCATGCCAAATCGGAATCCGCGTCCCCGACCAATGGGGTCGTTCTTTTTGGCATTGTCCTTTACGCAGAGCAGGATGTCCTGCGCCTCCGCGTCTTCCTTTTCGATGTAGTAGGTCTCGTGGGCGGCGAAATAGGGGACATCGTATTTTTTGCAGAACGAGATCAGGGTCTTGTTGACCACTTCTTCGGCTTCGACCCCGTGCCGGTTGATCTCGACATAGAAGTTGTCGCCAAAGGCTTCCTTCCACCAGCAGAAAGCTTCTTCTGCTTGGGTTTCGCCCACGTTCAGAATAAGGTGAGGCACCTCTCCGGACAGACCGCCGCTGGTAGCGATGAGCCCTTCGCTGTGCTGCATCAGCAGTTCCTTGTCTATGCGTGGGACGTAATAGAATCCTTCTGTGAAGGCGATGGAGCTCAACTTGGCCAGGTTCTCGTA
>CATILC010000230.1 GCA_949516455.1 Flavobacteriia bacterium
ATTTGGATTCGTGTGTTCGTGCGGTTTTCAACTTTTCCCATCGGGGATCGATAGGGGTATTTTCTTCTTTAGCGGTGCTGAAGAGCGTAACATCATCTTCATTGATATCTGGATGCAGTCTTTTTAAAGGCATCGACTGGACCAAAAGTTCGTAGAACCATTGGGCCGTATTGATGGAATGCTCTTCTCTTGGGATGACCACCAGCTCGTCGTCGTCTGTGTTCCAATCGATCCCGAACTGAACGATCATCTTCCGTTCTGCATCAACAGCCATGGTGAAGGATCTGCCTGTGCGGTCACAAAGGGTGTCGATGGTTCCGTCCAAAAACATGGAAATTTCCATGGAGAGGTCTGCTTTCTTGGTCAACTCGACTCGACCCGTCAATTGGACGCGAGAAAAATCCTGTTCGGGAAAGGACTCCATGAACGCATCATCGATCTGTTGAACGAACGAATGCGTGCCCTCGGACAAACCGACAAATTCAATGATATGTCCGGAGAGCGGATCTTTCAACTTGCTGAAATAAGGGCGCAAAGATATTCAAACGCGCTCGAAAAGAAACGCTTGCGCGCCAAGCACGGAAATGGCGAGAAGGAGGAACAAAAGAGTCAGAAGACGACGCACCTTTTTGGTCTTCAATCGCCCATAGGAATGGGCGGTCAAGGAACTCAGTGGCAAAAGAGCGATCAGCGACCAATAAGACCGTTCTGTCCGACCAAACAATTGGAAGAGGAACAAAAGAGAAAAGGCCAGGAGTTGTATTTGAAGGGCCTTTCGCTGCCCTGCATTCGCCAGGTGCCAGGAAGACCTCATTTGACTTAGGGGCCACAGGATAAAGGGCAGCCAAAATGCATGAAAGCCACTGAGGCTGGACGCCCAAAAGCCTGATGAACCGGGTATCGCATCAAAACCACTGGCCCGCCTGGCCAGATCGTCCACCTTTATGTCCATCAAAAGAGCACTGCTGCGCAGCAGCCAAAAGGTGGCCAGAAGAACAAGGAAGGGAAGAATATAGAAACCGGCGAACCGCCGTCCGAGGATCATGTGGCTGCCAAAGAGCAGCAGGAACAGCAACAAGAGTGCAGGGTCATAGCAGCCGGCCCAGCTGATGAGCACGCTGACCTCAAAGGTTCGGACCAAGGGGTCGCGGGCCCCGGCAGAGGTGGTAAGCAGTCGAATGGTGATCAGGGCAAAGAGAATGACAAGCAGTTCGCGAAGGATCCAAAAATCACGAATGAACAGATGAAGTCCTAGGCCAAAGAGCAGGACCTGCACTCCGGATCGCCAAAAAGTCTGGCCCGAGGGGAATGCATATATGCTGCCGATGCTTAAGAGCGAGAGGCAAAACCCGCGCAAAAAAAGCAGACCGAAAAGTGCGGCCGAAGAAGCCCCCGTCCGTTCAGACGCTTGCTCGAGAATGGGGAGGGACAAATACGCCTGACCCATGGAATAGGCCAGCACGAGCAAGGCGCTCCACAGGGGGTTTGACAGCAATGCTTTCACTTCCTGATGTGTACCTTTGCCCGCAAGAAATTAGAAGGAAATGAATGAATTCTTGACTGCCTTGGGCGACTTTTTTGAATGGACCTTCACCATCCTGCCTGTTTTGAACAACGGCCCCAATGTGTTTTTCATTCTTGTCA
>CATILC010000231.1 GCA_949516455.1 Flavobacteriia bacterium
ACGAGCAGCGACTCAAAGACGATGAACAGTTTCATCTGAAGATGCTTCACTTCTTCATCAACACAGGCATCAACGACACCGCCTACTACTGGAGTGAATTGCTGAAATGCGTGCACGTCTACTGTGCCCTTAAAGAAGTGTGCAGCGAGCTGGATTCGCTGAATATCGGCGGCGGGGTCCCCGTCAAGAACTCCCTTGGATCCAACTTCGATCATGCATACATGGTCGAGGAGATCATCCAACAGATCAAATCCGTTTGCAATGAAAAGGGCGTAGCTGTTCCGCATATATTCACAGAATTCGGTTCGTATACGGTCGGCGAAAGTGGCGCCACACTATTTCGCATCATCGATCAGAAAAAGCAGAACGACCGGGAGAACTGGAATATGATCGATGGTTCGTTCATGACCAGCCTGCCGGATACCTGGGCGATCAACAAACGCTTCATCCTTTTGGCCATCAATCGCTGGGATCAACCCTATGAACGCTGTTTGTTGGGCGGACTGACCTGCGACAGCGACGATTACTACAATTCTGAACAGCATTCCAACGCCATCTACATGCCAAAGAAAAGTGCGGACGAAGATCTGTATATCGGCTTTTTCAATACCGGCGCCTACCAGGAATCACTGGGCGGCTACGGCGGCATTCAGCATTGTCTTCTTCCCGCTCCCAAACACCTGTTGATCGATCTGGATGAGCAAGGCAAACTGCAGCATCGACTTTTTGCGGAGGAACAGCGACCAGAGCGCATGCTGAATATCCTGGGCTACTAAATACCGATCATGAAAGGACCCGTCTCCCAATTCGCCGAGCAACACTTTCGTCATTTCAATGCGGCCGCCCTGATGGATGCCGCCAAGGGCTACGAGGCCCATCTGGCCAAAGGCGGAAAGATGATGATCACTTTGGCAGGCGCTATGAGCACTGCCGAACTTGGTGTGAGTTTGGCCGAAATGATCCGACAGGACAAAGTGGCCATCATCTCCTGTACCGGCGCCAACCTCGAGGAGGATCTGATGAATCTGGTGGCCCATGCGCACTATGAGCGCGTACCGCATTACCGGGATCTGCGACCAGAGGATGAACGCGCACTGCTTGACCGCGGACTCAATCGGGTGACCGATACCTGCATACCCGAAGAAGAAGCCTTTCGAAAATTACAGGGACATTTTGAGCGGCTCTGGAAAAATGCCCAAGCCAAAGGAGAAAGAAAGTTCCCGCACCAATTCATGTACGATCTGCTGCGTTCCAAAGTGCTGGAGCCGGACTACCAGATCGACCCGGCACACAGCTGGATGCTTGCTGCAGCCGAAAAAAACTTGCCGCTTGTCGTACCTGGATGGGAAGACAGCACGTTGGGCAACATATTCGCCTCCTATTGTATCCGCAAAGAACTGAATGCGCAAACCATGCGTTCGGGCATCGAATACATGGAATTTCTAGCGCATTGGTATCCAAAGAACTGCCAGGGCCAGGGGCTTGGATTCTTTCAGATCGGTGGCGGAATAGCAGGGGATTTCCCCATCTGTGTCGTGCCCATGCTCTATCAGGACCTCGAGCAGACCGACACCCCTTTTTGGAGCTACTTCTGTCAGATCAGCGACAGTACCACGAGCTACGGTTCCTATTCAGGTGCAGTACCCAACGAGAAGATCACCTGGGGCAAACTGGATGTGGACACACCCAAGTTCGTGATCGAAAGTGATGCGACCATTGTAGCGCCCCTGATCTTTGCCTGGGTGCTCGGATGGTGACCTCATCGGTCTGAATTTCTCAGATCGGAAGATCATTTGAGCGGCAGTTTTACATCCCACCAGCCTTTCTCCACTTGGGCGCCATAACGCTCGTAGAAATCAATGGCCGGCTGATTCCAATCGAGCACCTGCCACTGTACGCTGGGCCAATGCTGTTCTTTAGCATGCTGAACCACCTGATCCAATAGGCGTTTTCCAATGCCTTTTCCCCGGTGCGCCTCCCGGACAATGAGGTCCTCCAAATAGCCGCAGGGGCCTTTCCAAGTGGAAAAACGGATGTAGCAGATCGCCAATCCGACGACCTCCCCTTTATCCTCTGCCACCCAGCCATAGGCCAGTCTTTTTTGGAAGAGTACATCCTGCAGCAGCTGCTCATCGATGACCACTGCATCGGGTTCACGCTCGTAGACGGCCAGCTCCTTGATGAGCTGAAGAACATCCTTGATGTGTTCGGGGCGGATCTTTTCGATCTGAGGAGCATTCATAGCTTATGACTTATCCAATCAAATATGAGGAAAAACACCTCGGCCTTATTTGGCGGCTGGTGAGAGAAATTTTGATATTTGTCCATACCCCCCAACCATGAAATTACCACAGACCCTTGGCGAATACATTATAGAGAACCAAAAGGATTTTCCCTACGCCTCCGGTGAACTCAGTCAGCTTTTGAGTTCCATTCGAATAGCGGCCAAGGTCGTCAACCGAGAGATCAATAAGGCCGGACTCGTGGACATCCTCGGTCAGGCGGGAAATGAAAACGTTCAGGGCGAGGACCAGATGAAACTCGACGTTTTCGCGGATGAAGTTTTCATCCGTGCCCTGCGCGCCCGCGGAGAGGTGTGCGGCGTGGCTTCAGAGGAGAACGAAGATTACATTGCCTTTGACGACCCCATTCACAGCACCAGCAAGTACGTCGTGCTCATCGATCCTTTGGACGGTTCTTCGAACATCGACGTCAATGTCTCCATCGGAACGATCTTCAGCATCTATCGACGGGTGACCGACATCGGAAGCCCCGTCACTTTGGAGGATTTTCTCCAGCCCGGTCACCAGCAGGTGGCCGCTGGCTATGTGGTCTATGGTTCGAGCACCATGATCGTATACACCACTGGGAACGGAGTGAATGGCTTCACCTTCGATCCGGGCATCGGTAGTTTCTACCTCAGCCATCCCAACATCAGCATTCCTGAAAGCGGGAAGATCTACTCGATCAATGAGGGCAACTATGTGCACTTCCCAGAAGGAGTGAAGAAGTACCTGAAGTATGTTCAGGAACTGGATCCCGAAACACATCGGCCCTACTCTTCCCGTTACATCGGTTCTCTGGTCTCAGACTTCCACAGAAATATGCTCAAAGGCGGCATCTACATCTACCCCAGGGGAACCAAGGCGCCCAATGGAAAGCTGCGGCTTCTCTACGAGTGCAATCCACTGGCTTTCATCGCCGAACAGGCCAATGGAAAGGCCTCAGACGGCACCCAGCGGATCATGGATCTTCAGCCCACAGAACTGCATCAGAGGGTTCCCTATTTCATTGGTTCCCGTAAAATGGTCGAGGAGGCAGAACGTTTTCTCAAAGAGCACGGCGAATAGCCGGCCAGCCCCTGTGAATCTTCGTATTTTGGCGGCTGTTTTTTGAACATGGCTGCGACCAAATACATATTCGTCACCGG
>CATILC010000232.1 GCA_949516455.1 Flavobacteriia bacterium
AGAGAAACTTTCTGTATCCCGACTGATGTTCGCCGTTTTGTTTGGTTCTTTCACATTGTATCTGCTGCCTGGCCTTTGGGGCGCCCCGCTTC
This sequence comes from Flavobacteriia bacterium, assembly GCA_949516455.1. Taxonomy (GTDB): domain Bacteria; phylum Bacteroidota; class Bacteroidia; order Flavobacteriales; family Schleiferiaceae; genus RFXV01. Next base: position 93 of record CATILC010000232.1, read on the forward strand.
ATTTGATCAGCGGCTTTCCACCCCCTCAATTCTACAGTGAACAGCCCAATCAAGGTGTCAGCGCGGTTTCCGCCGGAGCGGTTCTGGAAGTTCCTGAGGGCGCCGAGCCTGATCACTGTCCGCATGCGCTGAATTGCTTTCACGATCTGGAGGAAGGGCTGGCGTATGCCCGGAGTGTACAGAAGCCGGTCATGCTCGATTTCACAGGATGGGGTTGTGTGAACTGCCGGAAGATGGAAGAGCAGGTGTGGAGCGATCCCCGCGTACTTCAGCGCCTGCGGGAAAAGGTCGTTCTGGTCTCCTTGTACGTGGATGAGCGGGTGAAGCTGCCGGTAGAAGAGCAGTATTACTCAGAGGTCCTCAAATCTCAGGTCAAGACGATCGGAAATAAGTGGAGTGCATTTCAGGCAGAGAACTACCGAACCAATTCGCAGCCCTATTACGTCCTGATCGGGCACGAAGATCTGCGTCCATTGAACGAACCAACAGCCTACGACCCAGATATCCAGTTGTTCGTGGATTGGCTCGATGATGGCGTTGCTGCCTTTCAATCGGAAAGTCAGGGCTGAATCCACCGAATGAACATTTGGCCGCCTCCGCTCTTTTCCTTTTATGACAAATGAGTTGAGGTTCCGACTTCGCGATGGCGAAAAAGTGACAGGTTTTGTCCGGCGCATGCCAGCAGGGGGTGATTTCTTCTCTCGCGATGGCTTTTGGTGGACGGGAACCCCCTTGCCTTATGAGCAGATCGATGAGTGGACGGGCTGGAAGGACCTGAACCAGAAACACATTTTCGAATACGATATCGTCAGCTGCAAGCTGGACCCAGAAGGGCCATCGGAAAAAGCCGCCGTCCTTTGGGACGAGGAAAAAGAGCGTTTCAGCCTGCGCCTTTTGGAAAGGGACATGCACGTCCCCATGGAGATGGACGGAATCCGTATGTTCAATCCGCGGCAGCTCCGCGTGATCTCCTATCTCTTCATCAATCCAGACATCATGGAGCGCCTGGGCATCCAAGAGCGCTGAATGACCTTTAGGAAGAGGGTGGGGATTGCTGTCTGAGGTGTTCGTAGAGCACAACGGCCGCAGAGGCCGAAAGATTCAGTGAGTCCATTTCTTTTGCCATGGGGATCCTCAATGCTTGCATTCCCGCTCCGGTCCAGTCTTTACTCAATCCGGCGTGCTCGCCGCCGAACACAAAGGCCGAACGATCGGTGAGCTGGGCCTCGAACAATGAGCTGCTTCCATCCAAGCGGCTGGTCCAGATCGACAAGCCCTGATCATTTAGGAATTCTTTGGCCTGTTCCGATTCCAAATGCGCGTGCGGTACGCGAAAAACGGTTCCAACAGAGCTTCGAATGCAATTTGGGTTGTAGAAGTCTGTGGATGCGCCTGTTGTCAGTACGAGATCGCACCCAGTGGCCAGAGCCGTTCGGAATAGGGCACCCAGATTTCCTGGTTTTTCAACTTGCTCGAGCACCAGGACCTTGTCATAAACCCCTTTGTACAGTTCAGGCTTTGGTTTTTGTTCCATAATGGCCAGTGCCGAGCTGGCAGATCCCCGAACAGCCAGTGTATCGAACAGTTCCTCCTTCAGTCTTCGGACGTCGCCACTAAGAGGGAATTCGGGAAAGACTTCTTCAACAGATTGGTCTCCGCGCAGCAGCAGATATTTCGGCACATAAGCGCCCATCAGTGCATATTGGATCTCCTGAATGCCCTCCACTGCCAAAAGTCCCTCTCGCTGCCGGCTTCGCTTGCGCTCGTGCAGCTCCGAATACAAGCGGACCACTGGATTCTGCGGGCTGTATAGAAGCTCTTTGTTCACTGCCCGCTCATTTGGCCAATTGAAAAAGATTGAAAGGATGCAGGAACAAAAGCAGGTGTCAAAGGATGCGTTTGATGACCCGAAGTTCGTGGGTGTGTTTGTTTTCCGCCTTGTTGTAGATGCCTGTCTGATCGATGGAATCGATGCGCACTTTCCCACTGGCGTGCAATATCTGATTGTTGTCGAGCAGAATGCCGACATGGGTGATGCGCCCTTCCTCGTTGGCAAAGAAGGCGAGGTCGCCGGCAACGGACTCTTCGATGAAACTCAGCGCCTGTCCAAGCTCGGCCTGATCCTTTGCGTCCCGAGGCAGGTCCACACCTCCAAAGCGGTAGGCCATTTGGGTCAGACCCGAGCAATCGATACCGAAGGGAGATCGACCGCCCCAGAGATAGGGTGTATTCAGATAGGTGAACGCCGCCGAAATGATGTTTTCCCGCTTGTTCGAAAAAGTTTCGACGGCTCCGGAGTACACATAGCTCCGATCACCAATGCGTCCTTTTCCCGTTTTGCCATCGAAGTCAGGGAGCAAGGACCCAAAACAGATCAAGGAATTTTCTTCGTTCCCCTCAAACCGAAGCATCTCCACCAGATCGGAACATATTCCGTCCTTCGAAGAGGCATTTTGAAAAGCATCTTCATCAATGGCTGTCCACTGTTTTCTGCAGAGCCAGCCTTGATAGCCATCGTGGGTGCTTTGGATCTCGATCCATTTCTCCTTCTCTTGCAGAATAGTGAAGGTCTCTCCAAACAATAGCTGACTGACCATTTCTGAGGCGTCGGAAGGTTCGGCCCGAACGGGCACGACAGAGAGTGAAACGATCCCGAAGGCCATTGAGATCAGTTCCGTTCGAGGACCATGGCGCTAGCGCCACCGCCTCCATTGCAGATCCCTGCGGCCCCAAGTCGCGCCTTCTGTTGGCGGAGTACGTGGATCAGACTTACCAGTATGCGGGCTCCAGAGCAGCCCAGAGGATGCCCAAGGGAAACAGCGCCGCCATTGATATTGGTCCGCGCGCCATCGATGCCCAGCAGTTTGATGTTCGCCAGTCCGACGACCGAGAAGGCTTCATTCAACTCAAAGTATTCGATATCCTCCATCGCGAGTCCGGCCTTTTGGACCGCTATGGGCAGTGCCTTGGCCGGAGCAGTGGTGAACCACTCAGGCGCCTGTGCGGCATCTGCATAAGAACGCACGGTAGCCAAGACTTCAAGTTCCAGCGCTTCCGCCTTTTCTCTGCTCATGAGGATCAGTGCCGCTGCTCCGTCGTTCAGTGTGGATGCATTGGCAGCGGTGATGGTTCCATCTTTTTGGAATACAGGGCGCAAGGCAGGGATCTTATCGAAACGCACATTGCTGTATTCTTCATCGTGATCGAAGATGACCGGATCACCTTTTCGTTGAGGGATCTCCACTGGAACCACCTCATCGGCGAATTTTCCGTTTTCCCAGGCCGCTGCGCTGCGCTTGTATGATTCGATGGCAAAGGCATCCTGTTCTTCACGGCTGAAGTTGTGCTCTTTGGCACAAAGTTCTGAGCAATTGCCCATGTGCGTCTGGTTGTAGACGTCCGTCAAACCGTCCAGGACCATGCCGTCGCGCATCTTGATGTCGCCCAGTTTTTGTCCGTTTCGGGCGCTCACATAATGCGGAACCTGACTCATGTTCTCCATGCCTCCAGCGAGTACGACTTCCACATCACCGGAGCGAATGGCCTGAGCCGCCATGCTCACTGCTTTCATGCCGCTTGCGCAGACCTTGTTGATCGTCGTGCAAGGCACATTTTCCCCGATGCCAGCGCCCATGGCCGCCTGGCGCGCAGGTGCCTGTCCGGTTCCGGCCTGAAGGACATTGCCCATGTACACTTCTTCGATGAGCTCAGGGCCAACGCCCGCTTTTTCAAGCGCTCCCCGAATGGCGGTGGCGCCAAGTTTTGGAGCTGAAATTCCTGAGAGACTTCCGAGGAAACTGCCGATGGGGGTGCGAACGGCAGACACGATGACCACTTCCTTCATGGGGTTTGGTTTTTTGTTGTTCTAATGGGGTGAAGATAAGGTGGGTGGCTCATTGCCTCAATTCGGCTCCGAGCTGTTTTTTCACGAGCTGGATCACCTTTTCGATCCACGATTCGATCTCCTGATCGGTGAGGGTCTTTTCTTCACTTTGCAGCCATAGATTCAGGGCATAAGAGATCTTTCCTTCAGGCAGTCCTTTGCCTTCATATACATCGAACAGGCCAATGCGCTGAATGGGGCTTTTGGGAAGAGATCCAATGAGCTGTTGCAGATCCGAAAATGAAGTGGAACGATCCACCAAAAGGGCAATATCCCTTCGCGTCCCTGGAAACTTCGGCAGGTCTTTCAGCGATTTTGGCGCAGCCAGTGCCAGGGAACTCAGGCGCTCCCAGTCCAGGGATGCAAAGTAGATCTCGCCTTCGAGTCCAAAGGCTTTCTTCTTCTGTGTGCTGACGCCTTCCGCATAGCCGATCTTTTGCTTTCCTACCGAGAACAGCAGCCTGTTGTCTTTCTGTTTTTCCTTCAGCTGAAGACCCAAGGTCGCTGCGCATCGATGGATGCCTTCCTTCAAGGTAAAGAGGTCGGCTGGATGAGTGGCTCGGTTCCAGTTTTCTGGTCGGTCGCTTCCACAGACCCAAAATGCCAGGAAGCTGTTTTCCCAATACCGCTCGTCTTTCCTGTGGTAGGTCTTTCCAAACTCAAAGAGCTTGAGGTCGGTCACCCGATGGCTTTGATTTCTGGAGATCGTCTCCAGTCCGGCGGGAAGCGGGTCGTTCCTGAGCACGTCCAGATCGCTGCTCAGCGGATTCAAAAGGCCCACGCGTTGGTCTTCCGCGTAGTGCGCGCTCTTGTGGAGGGAATTGTGCAGGGTCTCCTGAAAGCCAAAAGCGACCAAGGCATCGGCCACCTTGTTCTTCAGTTCATGGGCCGGCTGCAAGGGGTCTGTGTCTGCCCGAAGCAACACCTGCTCAGGGATCGGAATGCGGTCCAGTCCGTAGATGCGCAGAACTTCCTCCACGATGTCGGCTTCTTCGCGCACATCCACCCGATAGGGAGGGACCTGAAGTTTCCAGCTTTCGGGTGTTTCCTCCTCGATCTGTATCTCCAGAAGCTGCAAAATCCTTTTCATGTCCTCCGATGGGATCTGGTGGCCGGCCAGTTTCTGGACCCGTTCGGGCTGGATGCGAAGCTGGAAGTCTGGGAAGTGCTGCTGTCCGCTGTCGATCACCTTTGAGGCCACCTTTCCACAGGCAACTTCCTCGAGCAGCAGAGCCGCACGTTTGAGTGCATAGCCGCTCATATTGGGGTCGATCCCGCGTTCGTAGCGATAGGATGCATCGGTGTTCAGTCCCTGTCTCTTGGCTGTTTTTCGGATACGTACTGGATCGAAATAGGCCGATTCCAGGAAGATGGTGGTCGTACTGGAACGAACGCCGCTGTCCTGTCCGCCGAAGACCCCGCCAATGCACATGGCCTCTTCCTCATTGCAGATGAGCAGATCATCCGGATGCAGGCTGCGTTCCTTTTCGTCCAGGGTGGTCAGCTTTTCTCCCTCTCGGGCAGTACGGACAACGACTTTGTGCCCCTTGATGCGATCGTAGTCAAAAGCGTGGAGCGGATGCCCTGTTTCGTGAAGCACGAAATTGGTCACATCCACCACATTGTTGATCGGTTTGATCTGAATCGATTCCAAGGCTTTTTTCAGCCATTCAGGAGAATCTTTGACCTCCAATCCGCTGATGAGCAAACCGCAATAGTGCGGACAGCCCTCTGGGTCCTCAATGGTCAGTTCGATGGGCAATTCCGCGGGCTGCTCTGAAAATACTTCCACGGAAGGCAATTGCAGGGCGGAGTTTTTTCCTCTGTACTGAAGGGCGGCGTGCAGGTCCCGGGCCACGCCGTAGTGTCCCATTGCATCTGCCCGGTTCGGCGTCAGGCCGATCTCCAGGCAATGGTCCTCATCCTCCGAAAAGAGGGAAGCGGCAGGTGTTCCCGCAGCATGTTGGCTGTCCAGCACACAGATCCCCTCGTGGCTGTCTCCGATCCCCAGTTCATCCTCGGCACAGATCATTCCCTCAGAAATTTCCCCTCGGAGTTTGCTTTTTTTGATCTTGAACGGATCTCCATTATTTGGATGCAGCGTACACCCAACGGTTGCCACCAGTACGGTTTGTCCGGCCGTGGCATTGGGCGCACCGCAAACAATGGCAAGTGGCGCATCCGCTCCCACATCCACCTGAGTAACTTTCAGGCGATCGGCATTTGGATGCTGTTCGCAACTCAGTATTTTGCCAACGACCACTCCTTTCAAGCCACCTGGCAGGCCGCCGATGGAATGGATCTTTTCTGTTTCCAGACCGATCTCGGTCAGTATTTCGCCCGTTTCGACCGCATCCAGATCGAATTTCAGATACCTCTTCAGCCAGCTATGGGAAATGTTCATTTGGGCCCTCTATTTTTAGGCGGATCAAAGGTAATGAGCCCACCCTACACCTAAGTATCTTTGGCCCATGCCAAAACACAAGCGTCTGATCCTTCCGGGCATTGCCTTGAACAGCGCAGGAGCCAAAGGGGTCGCAGTTGGAAGAACGGAAGAAGGCAAGGCCGTTATGGTCAAGGGTGCGGTGCCCGGTGATGTGGCCGACGTGCGCGTTGTCAGAAAGAAGAAGAGTCATTTGATGGGCGAAGTCGATCGCCTGATCGAGCCCTCTCCCTCGAGGACGGATCCAGCCTGTGCGCATTTCGAGCTTTGCGGCGGTTGCGTTTGGCAGAATATGATCTATGAGGATCAACTGAGGTGGAAAGACGATGAGGTGGTTCAGAACCTCAGGCGCATTGGGGGAGTAGAACCGCTCGAGCGGTCGGGCATACTGCCTGCTCCCATGAAATTCGGCTACCGCAACAAAATGGAGTTCAGTTTCTCTTCTGAGCGCTGGCTGTCGGCAGAAGAGATCGGCTCGGGCAGGGAGATCGAGGATCGACGTGCCTTGGGATTTCACATTCCCGGTCGGTGGGACAGGATCTTTGAAGTAGAGAATTGTTTGCTGCAGCCCGATCCTTCCAATGCCATACGCAATCAGGTGGGTCAGTGGGCCAGAGAACACGACTGGAGTTTCTATCATCCAAGGGAGCGAACGGGTTGGTTGCGCAATCTGATGATCCGCAATAATCGGGAAGGCGATTTCATGGTCATGGTCCAGACGGCTTATCGGGACAGTGCGGCACGAAAGATCCTTGCCGACGGATTGCTGGCGTCATTTCCCCAAATATCATCTCTCTGGTTCGCAGTGAATGAAAAGACGAATGATGCCTGGTATGATCTGGACATGGAACTGATCAGCGGGCAGGAGGCGATCATTGAGAAGATGAAAGGGTGGAATGGGGGACCGGACATGCAGTTTCGCATCGGACCGAAGTCCTTTTATCAGACCAATCCCGAGCAGGCCTCAGAGCTTTATCGGATCGCTTTGGATATGTCGGGTATCGAAGAGGGATCGGTCGTTTACGATCTGTACAGTGGAACGGGAACCATCGCCCTGTACATGGCCCAACGCGCAGCTAAGGTCATTGGGGTGGAGGGCGTTGAGGAGGCCGTGCAGGATGCGAAGAAGAATGCAGCCTTGAATGGGATCGAGAATGCCCGCTTTTTCGCTGGCGATATGCGCAAGGTGCTCAATGAGGATTTCTTTGCGCGCGAAGGGGTCCCCGATGTGGTGATGACCGATCCGCCCAGGGAGGGAATGCATCCCGATGTGGTGGCTCAGTTGCTCAGTGCAGCACCGAAGAGGATCATCTATATCAGCTGTAATTCAGCCACCCAGGCGCGCGACATCGCCTTGTTGAAGGAGGCTTATCAGGTCAGCAAAAGTCAGGCGGTGGACATGTTCCCTCAGACCGCTCATGTAGAGAATGTCCTTTGTCTCGATCGCTTGGATGGGTCAAAGCCTTAATTTCGCTTCATGCAGGAACGATCACTGATCCTCGATGATCATCAGGTGAACCTCAGGCTTCAGCGAATGGCCTGGGAGATACTCGAGGTGGCGGGCGATCCATGCGATCTTGTCGTGGCGGGCATACAGGGCATGGGTCATGTGCTGGCCGAGCAGTTGGCAGACCGCATCGAAAGCTCGGGCACAACATCCTGTTCGCTTACGCGCATCGAATTGGGCAGGCCCGAAAAGCCGGGCGATCCATTCACTTTGAGCCAGCCGCTGGATGTGGTGGCCGACAAATGGGTGGTCCTGGTGGATGATGTGACCAATACCGGTGTCACGCTGGCGCATGCGCTCACACCCTTTCTTCAGCAACCGACCCGCGGCATCAGCATGGCCGTTCTGGTCGACAGGGAACACCATCGCTATCCTGTTCGGGCAGATATACAGGGGCTTTCCCTGGCAACCACGCTGCAGGAGCATATCGATGTGCAGTGGGACGGCAAAGCCTGGTCGGTCTACCTCTCCTAGGGCCTAAAGGAATCAATCTGATTCATTAATTCGTCGATCGATACGGACGAAGCCGAAATGGTCAGTTGGGCCTTTTGATAAAAAGCACGGCGTTCAAAGAGGTGCTTTCCAATGAATTCAGCCAGGTCTTCCTCTTGAATATGGGCGATCAGCGGTCGGTTTTGTTTGGACTGCAGCAGGCGGCTTTGAAGGAAGCCCGGAGCGGCATCGAGATAGATGCACATCCCCTGGGCACACATCAGTTCCATATTGTCGTAATAGCAGGGTGTTCCCCCACCCGTGGCCAAAACAAAGGATCCTTTATGGAGAACGTCCAACAACACAGTGCGTTCTTCTTTGCGAAAGGTGAGTTCCCCATGCTGCTCGATCCATTCAGCCGGGCTCTTTCCCGAGGCGCTTTCGATCGCCTCGTCGAGGTCGATGAATTCGAGTTTCAATGCCTTTGCGAGTTTCTTCCCGACAGAAGTCTTTCCGGCGCCCATGTAGCCGACGAGGATGAGCTTCTTTCCCATGGCCCTCAATTTAATCCTAAATCCGTTCAGTGAAGTCTAAATGAGCGTATATTTGCAGCCCCAAAACCGATCTGGTAGCTCAGTTGGTAGAGCACGACACTTTTAATGTTGGGGTCCTGGGTTCGAGCCCCAGCCGGATCACAAAAAGCCCAAGCGGCTCGCGTTCTTGAAGAGTGAAGAGGAGGAGCAGTGCACCAAGCCATTGACTTGAGCCTTCCTTTTCCAAATCGCAAAAGCCTCTCTGCAAGGGGGGCGTTTCTGAGCCCAGGTGGTGAAATTGGTAGACACGCCATCTTGAGGGGGTGGTGACTTTATAGTCGTGCAGGTTCAAGTCCTGTCCTGGGCACCAAGAATTCCGATCAGCTGTTTGTAGATGTACCAAGAATGAAGTTGCCCTTCGCTGTCCGGATCTTTTTCAAGATCCTCTCGTACATCGCTCCGTCCTTGGCCGCCCGTGTGGCGTATCCCCTTTTTTTTCGTCCCTTGAAATTTCCCATACCGGAACGGGAAAAAGAATTCCGCTCCACTGCTGAAAGCGGCAAGGGCGAACTTTCATCGGGCCGTATCCACTGGTTCAAAAAAGGCGGTCCAGGACCCAAGATCCTGTTCATGCACGGGTGGAGCGGGAGAGGAAGTCAGTTCACGAAAATGATGGATGCCTTTTTGGAGGCTGGTTTTGAAGTCTACACCTTAGATGCTCCTGGCCATGGAGATGAATGGCTTCCACGGATCGATATGTTGTCATTCATAAGCGGGATTCACTGGATGGAAAAGAAGTTCGGACCCTTTGACGGCGCCATCGGTCATTCCATCGGCGGAATGGCCTTGTGGAATGCGATTCGGGAAGGAGCGGCCATCAAGTGGCTTGTAGAAATCGGCAGTCCATCCTCCCTTTCTGGTGTGTTGGCGGATTTTACCGCGCTTTTGAATGCAAGGCCCGCTGTGGCTGAGATCCTTAAGGGCAAACTCAGCGCGGATTATCAGGTGGCGGAAGATTTCTTCGATCCAGTCCGCATCACAGGGCTTCATCCTGATGTCGCTGGACTGCTTATTCACGATGCCCAGGACGATGAAGTCCCGTTCAATCATGCGCTGGAGATGGAGGCCGCATGGAAAAATGGCAGATTGGTCACCACAGAAGGCCTTGGTCACCGGAAGCTGCTGCGCGATCCTGGAGTCATCCAACTCTGTTTGAATTTTTTTGCGAACCGAAGCGGGGAGGCCAGGGTTAACTAAGCATGAGATATTTTTCCCAGATCCTTGGCGTTTCGCTTGGCTTGATGGCTTCGTGCAACGCTCAGGATGCCCAAAACGAATCAAACTCCATGGAAGAGAAGACTTACCCCGTCCGATTGACCCCAGCTCAGTGGCAAGACAGTCTGAGCGATGAACAATACTACATTCTCCGCGAAAAGGGCACCGAGCGTCCGGGCACAGGGCAGTACTATCTGCACACCGCTGAGGGCACCTACAGCTGTGCCGGATGCGGATCGGAACTTTTCACCTCGGATATGAAATTCCAATCGCATTGTGGGTGGCCCAGTTTCGATCGCGAGATCGGGGGCGGCAAGGTCGAACGCAAACTGGACAAGTCGCATGGAATGATGCGCACTGAGATCCTTTGTGCCAACTGCGGCGGACACTTGGGTCATGTGTTCAACGACGGGCCGACGTCCACTGGAGAACGCTACTGTGTGAACTCTCTTTCGCTGCAGTTCAGTACAGTTGAAAAGGAGGAGCAGAGCAGTCAGTGACCTCAGGAAGAGGAATTCATTTCACCTTCCATTCCGTACATTTGAACAAGATCCTCTGTTCAGAAAAAGATGCAGGTATTTACCCAAAGATCCGAGGTGTTGACCGAAGAAGTCGACCGGATCCTGGGCCTGCTTCAGTCGCTGAAAAATGAAAACCAGGAGCTGAAGGTGCAACGATCAAGGGATGCTGCATCCATAAGGGATGCCCGCGATCGGATCGCAGTCTTGGAACAGGAGATCGACAGCATGAAGGTGGCCAGTGCCCTTTCCGGAGATGATGTTCGAAGGAAGGAAGCCCGGGCCGAAGTAACTGGAATGCTGCGGGAAATTGACAAATGCCTGGCTTTGCTTCAGGATTGATCGAGTTGAGATGTCGGAGGAGAGAACCATGAGGATGAAGTTGAAGGTCGCCAACAGGACCTACCCCCTCAACGTACGACTCGAAGAAGAAGCAAGCCTTAGAAATGCGAGCAAGCGCATCGCGCAGATGATGGAAGAACTGGAAAAGGCCTATGCCGTATCCGACACACAAGATCTGCTGGCCATGACGGCCATTCAGCTTGCCTCGTCTCTTGAACGGCAACAGTCTTCATCGTCTTTGGACGAAGAAGCCGTTGTTCAGGAATTGGATAAACTCATTGGAAAGCTCGGTGCTTTCAAATGAGTTGAAGCGTTCTTTTAAAGCGATTTCCCGCATAGGCCTACCTGCTTTGGTAAACTCAACAGTTAACCTAAATAGGAGTCCAGCTCGTTGTGGAGATGTCACGCCCTTTTAGAAAAGCCTTGCTTTTCGCACAGAGGGAAGACTGAAACTCAGCGGTGGATTCCGATCCTGTCTAATTGGAGTTTACGCAAACTCTGTGGTCTGTGCGGGTTTTTTTTAATTCAGAAACAGATATGTCAACCATCACCATCATAACCGCCATAGGGTCGTTGCTCGCTGGATTCATAGCAGCCACGCTTATCGCGCGTCAAAAGGAAAAAAATCAAGTCGGCGGACTATTGGCCGATGCCAAGAAAGAGGCAGAAGCCCTCAAGAAAGAAAAGATCCTCCAGGCCAAGGAAAGATTCATCGAGCTCAAGTCGGAGCACGAGAAGACCATTCAGTCCAGGGAGCGCAAAATGGGCGATGCGGAAAATCGCATCAAGGACAAGGAGTCCAAAGTGAACAAACAGCTCGAGGAGCAGAAGCGAAAAGACAAAGATCTCCAGCGGGTCAAAGAGCGTCTCGAACGACAAATGACCGCTGTTGACAGCCGATTGGAAGAGATCGAGAAGAACCACCGTTCGCAGGTCGAACAATTGGAAAAGATCTCCGGACTTTCAGCGGAAGAAGCCAAGCAACAGATGGTGACCGCCTTGCGCGATGAAGCTCGGACAGAAGCAGCCTCATACATTCAGAACTCGATGGAGGAGGCCAAGTTGTCTGCCTCTGCCGAAGCGAAAAAGATCGTCATTCAGAGCATCCAACGCGTGGCAACAGAGCGAGCCATCGAAAATTCTGTTTCCGTATTCAACATTGACAATGACGAAATGAAAGGCCGTATCATCGGTCGGGAGGGAAGGAACATCCGTGCCATTGAGGCCGCAACAGGTGTGGAGATCGTTGTGGACGATACGCCTGAGGCCATTCTGCTCTCCTGTTTCGATCCGGTTCGCCGAGAGATAGCGCGCTTGTCCCTTCACCGATTGGTGTCCGACGGCCGCATTCATCCGGCGCGGGTCGAAGAAGTGGTGCGAAAGGTGGAGAAGAATATCCAGGAAGAGATCAATGAGCTGGGCAAAAAGACCATCATCGATCTGGGCATCCATGGGCTTCACCCCGAACTGGTCAAAATGGTCGGACGCATGAAGTACCGTTCGTCCTACGGACAGAATCTATTGCAGCACAGTCGCGAAGTGGCCAATCTCAGTGCCACCATGTCTTCGGAGTTGGGACTGAACCCAAAACTGGCCAAGCGCGCCGGTTTGCTCCACGACATTGGGAAAGTGCCGCAAGAAGAGTCTGAACTGCCGCATGCCATTCTCGGGATGCAGTTGGCGGAGAAATACGGAGAGAAACCCGAGGTGTGCAACGCCATTGGAGCGCACCACGATGAGATCGAGATGACCAGCCTTTTGTCGCCCATCATCCAGGTCTGCGATGCGATCAGCGGGGCACGTCCGGGTGCGCGCAGGCAAGTTGTGGACTCCTACATCCAGCGATTGAAAGACCTCGAGAACCTCGCCCTGAGCTACAAGGGCGTGTCCAAGGCCTTTGCCATCCAGGCCGGTCGCGAGTTGCGCGTCATGGTGGAGAGTGAGATGGTGAATGATGCGGAGGCCGGCAGCCTGGCCCACGATATTTCACAGCGCATTCAGAACGAAATGACCTACCCTGGCCAGGTGAAGATCACCGTCATCCGGGAGACGCGTGCGGTGAGTATGGCCCGCTAGAACAGCACGTCCAGGCTCTGATCGATCAGTCGCTTCACGGTTTTTTCAGGATCGGCAGAGGTTTGTCCGCTGGCGCGGTTGGCCAACAGGGCCGATACAGAAGCCATTTGGTGGCCGAAGACAGATCCGAGATGGAACAAGGCGGCCGTCTCCATTTCCACATTGGTGATGCGGTCTTCGCCGGAACGGAAGGCGCTGAGCCGATCGAGCATCCGGTCTTGTGTCGCGCCCTCCCAGATCTTTCTTCCCTGCGGTCCGTAGAAGCCGCAGGCCGTATAGGTGATGCCTTGTTCCATGCCTGAAGAGATGAGTCGTTGGCTGATTGTTTTATCGGGGTAGAAGGGCAGCAGTCTTGGAAAGCGATAGCGGTTGGTGAATTCCTGCAGTGCTATGTTCAGTCCATCCGCTGCAGCTTGCGGGTAGAAGTGATGCAAACTGTCCATGGAGCAGGCGGCTGTGCTCACCAGCAAACGGTCGATGCCCAGATCTTCCTGCAAGGCACCCGAGGTGCCCAGTCGAATGATCTGAAGGTGCCTCCGCAGTTTATTGGGCAGGCGCTTTTCCAGATCCCAGTTCGCCACGAGTTCCAGCTCATTGAGTGCAATGTCCACATTGTCTGAACCCATCCCTGTGGACAGAACGGTCACTTTATGTCCCCGGATCGTTCCGGTGACCGTTCGGAATTCCCTTTTCCTCCGTTCCAGATCGATTGAAGCGAAATGAGGAAGAAGCTGATCGATCCGGTCGGGATCACCAACAGTGAGCACGGTGTCAGCCACTTCATCTCCGATCAGATCGAGGTGATAGGCTCTAAAGCCCGGCCCGGTCATGATCTGAGATGGATCGAGCGAGGCGTAAGCGCTGTTCGGGTTCATTGGCAATGCGAATTAAGGAGGAGGCCTGTGAGGTGGGAGCGGAGGACTTGAAGTTCGGTGTCAGTGTATTCCGGATATACATCCCAAGCTGGAAGCATACATTGGACTCAATTGCCTGAACTGAGGTTGAAGTACACGGCGCCGTGATTGGACGAGGAAGCGCTGTTTGGGCTGTATCGGGACAAGGGGGCGCCGATGAGCACATTTCCCGCCCCTTCTGAGAGGTCGTGTCCGAAGCGCATTCCCGCAGCGGCATCCGGAGCTGCGATGACCCCTTGATGGACGAAGCTGCTTCCGTTCCAAGTGTACTCATGCACCTGTCCTGCTCCGTCATCTGCGCCTTCTGCACCTATTAGGAGTTTTCCGCTCTGTAGCGAATAGGACAAAACGCTGCCAAAGTGATCTCCGCCCTTGGGTTGAGGAGCCTGCAGGATCTGGGTTTCTGTCCAGGTCGAACCGTTTATCTCAAAGAGATACACTTTCTCTGCATTGGGATCGCCCACCAAGAGCTGATTGCCGTCGCGGCAGACGGAATGTCCGAATCTTCTTCCGCTGCTCCCATCCGAGGCGAACAGTTGCTGGATGATGGCCAGGCTGCCATTGACCAGTCGATACAACACCACACTTCCTTGTCCATTGTGACCGGGCGCGCCAACGACGACCGTGTCGTTCTTCAGGTCCATGGCCGACCCGAATTCACTCGTGGCCAGGGATGAAAAGGAAGACTCAGTTGCTGTGAGCGTCCATCCGCTGGTCTGCTCCTGGTAGATGAACAATTCGGGCTGTAGGTTGGGGGCCGAGACGATCAAGGTGTTCCCATCCAGCGCCATTTCTTTTCCGAAATCCTGACCGTCCTGAAGATTCTGGGGTTGAAGCGTGGCTTCAGGCACCCATTGTCCGAGCGAATTCAAACGGTGGAGATACACTTTTCCGCTGTTCGATTCGCCTGGCGCAGCCACTGAAATTTGGTCGCTGTAGATCTGTACGGAAGCACCGAAGAGATCGCTGGCATCCCTGTCCATGGCCAAAAGGCGCTGCCACTCGAGCCATTGTCCATTCTTCAGATGAAAGACGTACGCAGCTCCCAGATCGTCCAAAAATCCATGGTCGACGCTGTCGTAAAGCTCTGCGTAGTTACCTGGACGTCCGGGACTGCCAGACACGGCCCAGTTCTGATCGATATCCACGGCTTCACCGAAGCGGTCGCGGAAAGGGGAATAAGCGTACGGTACGATCTGCACAGCGGTTGCTGCACATGCTTGCAGGCTGTGGCTGCCCAAAGAGTCGTAGGTGTTGTTGCTCAGCGCATGCCATTGCGATCTCAGTCGCGACCAATGGGCTCTTCCATCTCGGATGCTGTCTGCCCGTACCAAAGTGACATTTTGAATGTCGTGCACAATGCCATCGTCGACGATGGTATGATTCGCTCCCCGGTTGTTTGGATCTCCTATGCGGTCTATGGTATCGCCAGTGGCCAGATCGATCAGACTTGTGAGGTCATTGCCATTGAAGCTTAGAGCGCTGCCCGATCCGGAAACAGCATCGGCCCGGTTCAAAAAAGCAGGAGCGGCTGAACTGTTGCACACCACAAATTGTGCTCCGGCATTCAGCGTTCCAGAGAGTGATCTGCTGCCAGAAAAGCCTGTGGCATTGTAGGCCGTGTAGAGGACAAAATCACTGAGGTCGAGGGTGGAATCTGAGGTGTTGGTGAGCTCGAGGCACTTGTTGTTGGACGATCCTTCGATGTACTCAGATATGATCAGGCCTCCGGAACAATTCCCTGAACCGCCCTGTCCGGCTGCACTGCGTGTTTGCAGCTGATCTGAAAGGGCCGCGCCCATGGCATCGGTGGAACCGCTTTGAACGGCGTAGAGGAATGCCTGTGCATAGTAGGTGGTTCCCGCCTGCAGTCCGGTCACCACGAGTTGCGCATCCTGGGCATTCTGGCTGTTGTATACACAGTAGGCACTTCCTCCGCTCACCGAGGCACTGCTGCCGGCACCCATGGTTAAAGAGGGGGAATACAAGGCGGCTTTTTGGCTGTTTTGCTGCCAGATGCCATTGATGGGTTGTTCCGATAGGAAGACGATCGTTCCATCCCAGTCGGTACCATGACCCGCATTTGGTTTGTCCAGGGTCAGAATGGCCTTGTCCGTCCCGCTGCTGTCTGCGCTGAATCCATCCAGGGAAGGAGGAGTAGGCCCTCCGACCGCACCTCCTCCATTTGAGGCGATGTATACCACTCGGTTGGGATGGCTCGGTGAGGAGATGTTCAGCGCCGTTGGTCCAAAGGCTGTGTTTCCTGTGGCATCCACAGTCAGGCAATACGATTGATAGGCACCTATCTGGCCTGGAACATTTCCGAGCTGGAAATTCGCGTTCTGCCCGCTGGTTCCGCTCAGTTGGAGGTTTTGGTCGCCCGTATTGATCAGGCTGATACAGGCCTGTTCGTTCTCGCCCAGCCAAAGGGTGTCGGGAGAGACCTGCCAGTCGCTCACGGGATTCAAGTCGGCCTGTCCAGTGAAGGATCCCAGGCGTTCTTCCATCTGCGGATAATCCACCAATGGATTTCGATTGTTCTGCAACTGGTAAATGCCCTGATTTCGCGTCTGCTCTGCAGCGTCGGGTGGGTCGTTCAGATGCCATTGCCTGAGCACGCTCTCCATTCCAGAAATGAAGTTCTGATAATCGCCATAGCGCAGGGCGAAGTAGAGAAGGGCCCGTGCCGAATTGCCTTTTTGGACATTGCGGGGTTCGAACAGTCCCGAGGCGTATTTCGAACCTCCGTTCTGCCAGGTGGGATTGGAGACATGTCCAAAAGGGTAGTTGCTTCGGACCGAATTGGCCGTGGCATCGGTGGGGAAGAGGCAGTGGATGTCGCTCTGCATGGGAAAGGCGCTGCCGAAATAGGATTGCGGCATGGTGTGCTCGCAATTGATGTTGTTCGCATTGGCTCCGGAACGCGTGCTGAAAAAGGCTGTGCGTCCGGTGTAAACACAGCTGACAGCTCCCTGATAATTGTCGAGCTGAGCATACATATTGTCCCGTGCACTGTTGTAGCTCAGTTGGTTGTAGTTCTGTGCCAGAAGGTTTTGAAGCTGATTCTTCAGCGCCAGACCGCTCAGTCCCTGGGTGCTGTTGTAGTAGGTCTTGGAATAGTTTCCTTGTCCTTGAAGGGTGACCGGGACGGATCCGTAATGAGAATCGGTGTGGAAGATCAGCGGAAGTGTATAGTCGATGTTCTGTCGCGGTCTGAAGTAGACCTGCACGTTTCGCTGCCCTCCGGCCGGAATGCTGAAGACCGAATCGCTCAGCCAGCAGATCTTTCCGCTGAATGGCCAAAAGGCATCGTAGCCATTCACTGATACGGTTTGGTTGCCTTGGTTGTACAGGGTCAGTGTGCGGGTAATTGTGGAATTTTCCGTTGCCGATCCAAAATTCGTTGCTCCCGATATGATCAGGCTTTGGCCCCATACCGAAAGCGTACAAAAAACCGATGTGAGGATGGACAGGAAGAATCTCATAGTGCTTTCGAAGCTACGGAGATTTTCAGGCCTGTTCAAAGCCGTTTTAGGAACCTACCAGCCAAAGACCAAACCTACTGTCGGCATCACCGGCAGCTGATCCACGCGTTTGTTCTCGACGCGGTCGTAGTAGAAGATGTTGTCGCGGTTCAGCATATTGGTGGCTCCTGCATTGAGCTCCAATCGGCTGTATTCGCCGAATTTCCAGGTCTTCTTTGCGCTGATGTCAAAACGGTGGTAATTGGGCAGGCGGAAGCTGTTCAGATCGCCATACAGATCCTTGATCTCGCCGTTTTCGGTGGTGAAATCGTAGTCCACTCCAGGTGTTCCGTCCGACATGGTGAAGGGTTGCCCGTTGATCGATCCGCGTCTTGGGGTGAAGGGGAAGCCCGACCCGAAGTTGTAGCGGGCGCTGACCTCCCACGAACGCTCTTTCCCAAAGGTGTAAGTACTCACCAGATTGAGGTTGTGTCTGCGGTCGAAGGGTGGGTAGTATTCGCGAACGCCATCGTCCCGGGTCACGATGCTGTAGCTGTAGGCCGCCCAGAGGTACCACGATCGGTACTCTGCCTTGACCAGAAGATCGATCCCGCGGGCCAGTCCCTGTTCGACAATGAAGTCCTTTCGCAGGATCTCGGGCTTGGTAAAGTCGTCGCTGTCGTACAGCTTGTTCCGGTTGATGTTGGTGATCTGGTTGAAGTCCTTGACATAGACTTCGAGGTTGAGGTCGATGTGGTCATCCACATCGTATTCAAAACCGAGGATGGCGTGACGTGCCAGTTGCAAACGGTTATCGGAATACTTTTCTGGAATGTCTTCAGGGCCAGAGAGGAAGCCGTAGAAGAGATTCACCACATCCCTGTCGGAATTGGCTGCCACGAGGTTCTGTGAGTAGTATCCTCCAGAGGCCTTGATGCGGAAGCGCTCATTGGCCCGGTATTTCATTCCGATCCGTGGTTCCAGAGAAAATTCGCTCAGGCTGCCGTAGTAGTGGGCATGTACTCCAGGCTCGATCAGCCAGCGCTGACCCAGGTCGGCCTTGTAGCGAAAATAACCGGCCAGTTCGGTGGTGTTCTCCGTCTGGGAAATGGTCCGTCCCAACTGATTGCTGAAACGGAAATCCGTCCGGTATCCGATCGCAGTGAATCCATAGCGGAATTCATCATTTTCCCTCAGGTAATAAGTAAAGTCCAAGCCGCCATTGAAACCAGAGATCGAACTGCTCCTTGGCATACCGTTGCTCTGCTGCTGCTCTATGGCGTAATTGGAATAGGCCAGATTCCCTTTCAGGACAAGGGCGGAGGCAACGGGAATGGCCCGAAAGTCAAAGCCCATGCCCTGGCTGTCCCAGCCGATCCGATTGCCCATGCTGATCCGGACATCATCGACGAATTTGAAGCCGAAGAGATTCACATTGGATCCATTGGTAGCTGTGCTTGAAAGCTTGCCGTAGATGTCCGTAAAACTGAAGGGAAGTCCGTCGAACTCAGTCTCAACATAGGGATAGAATACAGATGAAGACTGATCCAAATAGGAGGTCTTCCCGGAGATCACATAGGAAACACTGGATCGCTTGGCGCCTTCCTTTTTGAACAAAGGCCCTTCGAGCATGAGCTTGGCGCTGTAGGTGGAGGCACTTGCCTTTCCTGCGAATCGCTTCTGATTTCCCGCCCGGGTGCGGATGTCCATCACCGATGAGGTGCGCCCCCCATATTCGGCGTTGAACCCGCCGGTATAGACATCTGCAGACTGGATCAGATCCACATCAAAGACACTGAAAAAGCCAATGGAGTGGAAGGGATTGTAAATGATCATATTGTCCAGCATGACCAGATTCTGAATGGGTGCGCCACCACGGATGTAGAGCTGTCCGCCCTGATCGCCTGTGGTCACTACACCCGGTAGGACCTGAATGGCGCGAACCAGGTCTGCATCGCCCCCGACAGAGAACTGCGTGATCTTCTTTGGGGAGAGCTGAACGACACTGGTCATCACTTGTTTTTTCATCTTCTGCCGGTCGGCTTTGACTTCCACATCCCGAAGTATGGTCTGTTCCTCCTCCAGAAAAAACTTGACATCGCTGATGCGATTGGCTCTGACTTTCACTTTTTGTGTCTGCTCCTTGTGGCCGATGAATTGCACGCGGAGGCTATGCTCTCCTATGGGTATGTCATTCAGGATGAATAAGCCATCCGAATTTGTCGTGGTCACCCATTGGCTGCCTTCGATGCGCACGGCGGCGTAAGGAATGGGTAGGTCGGTCGATGCCTCCTGAACGAATCCGCGGATCTTTCCGGTCGACTGGCCATGTGCGGTGTGAAGAACAAGGCCAAAAAATAGCCACAATAAATTCTTCCGAAAGGCCGGTGCTGTTTTTCTCATGCGGGGCAAAAATAAGGCTTCAGGTGGCTTTTTGAAGATGGATGAGCCGAAGCAATAGTTCCTTGAGCCATTCAGAAGAAGAGGTGGTTCCGCTGTTCACTCCCTTGAGCCTTCTGTCGTATTCAAGAAGCAGTTTCATGGCGGCCACACTGGCCTTCAGGGGGAAGCGCCTTGCGGCTTCCTGATACTCCTGCAGTAAAAATGGAGCCACACCGATCTCCGACGCGGCCTGATTTCTCTTCTCGGGGGCCACAGAGTGCAGGCGGATGATCTTCTCAAAATAGGTGAACAGAATGCTCACCACCATGATGGGGTTGAGCTCCTTTGGATTGGCGGCAGCATAAAAAGCGATCTGCATCACTCTTTTTTGATCCCCCCGGGAGAGTGCCTTGGTCAGTTCGAACACATTGAAGTCCCGATGGATCCCGATCTGTTCAGCCACCTGCTGCCCATCGATGGCTTGTCCGTCTTTGGCGGCGATCTTGAGTTTTTCGAGCTCTGAGTAGATGCGGCCGAGATCGCTGCCCAGATATTCCGCAATGATGTGGATGCCTTGAGGGTCGAGGCGCAATCCATTTCGTTGCGCATGCGCTCCGATCCATGCAGGCAGTTGATTGTCGTACAGCTTCTTGCTTTGGAAATAAACCGCAGACTTCTTGAGTGTCTTGCTGAGTTTCATCCGCCCGTCCAACTTCTTTCCCTTGTATCCAAAGGCCAGCACGGTCGTTGGGTTGGGCCCGTCCAGGTAGGTCTCAAGCAACTCCAGATCCGATTTGCGCAGGTGCTGGGCCTCCCGGACAAGTACAAGCACGCGCTCGGACATCATGGGAAACCTTTTGGCTTCGGAGAGGATATCGGCCATCTGGGTCTCTTTGCCGTAGAGGATGCTTTGATTGAAGGATTTCTCCGCTTCGGAAACCACTTTCTCTTCGAGGCGATCCAGTATGTCATCGATGAAAAAAGACTCATCCCCCTCCAGAAAATACACCGGCGAAAAGCGGCCAGCATCTATGTCGGAGATGATCTGATCATGGGTCATGGCCCAAAGGTAGTCTGCTTCTTTGCGATCTTCGCTGCATGCAATTGCCGGAATTGGAACTGCCCGAGCACCCTCAGCGTTTGCGCGAGACGGACGGGCATCGTGAGATATGGGATCCCATCAGACGGCAATTCCTCAAGCTGACGCCCGAGGAATGGGTCCGCCAGAACCTGCGCGCTCACTTGGTCATAGACAAAGGATTTCCGGAACAACTCATGCAAATGGAACGCGGGCTGAAGCTCAATGGAATGCAACGAAGGACCGATCTATGCGTGTATCGGCAGTCCCGCTGCGTGTTGCTCATCGAGTGCAAGGCACCCAGTGTGCGGCTCGATCAAAAGGCATTCGATCAGCTCAACAGATACAATCTGGTCATCAAAGCGCCGTGGGTGCTCCTGAGCAATGGCATCCATCATATTGTGGCGCATATAGAAGAATCAGGACCGGTTTTCGTCCAAGACATCCCTCATTACAACGACCTTACACAATGAAGAAGTGCTACCTGAAAAAAGGCAAGGACCGAAGCGTATTGCGCGGGCATCCCTGGGTGTTCTCCGGGGCGCTCAAGGCCGAAGTGGAAAAAGCAGGGGAGTGGATGGAACTCTGCGATCATCAAGGGACGTCTCTGGGTTTGGGTTTCACCGAGAACGGAAGCATTGCCTTCAAGTCGATCGGAAGCGCTTTTCCTTCACCAGAGCAGGCCATAGTCACAAGGCTGCAAGAGGCGCATACCCTGCGAAAGGACCAAGGGCTTGTGGATCGAAAGGATCTGGACATCTACCGCTTGTTCTTTGCAGAAGGTGATGGTCTTCCTGGATTGATCATCGACAGCTACGGCGCGCACGCCGTTGTGCAGATCCACTCCCGCGCCTATCTGGAACATCTCGAACTCATCACCGAACAACTGGTATTACTGGGCTATCGGGCGGTCTATCTCAGGCAGCGAAGCAGTTTGCGGGATGAAAAGTTGGAAGATGGCTATCTGATGGGCAAAAGGGAAGAAGAGGTCTTCCTGGAGAACGGTATTCCCTTCCACGTGGACTGGGAACAGGGGCAGAAGACCGGTTTTTTTATCGATCAGAGAGACAACAGACAGCTGGTCAGGAAGTTGGCATCAGGAAAGAATGTACTCAATCTCTTTTCCTACACCGGTGGCTTCTCATCTTATGCCCTAAAGGGCGGTGCACGATCAGTGGTGAGCTTGGACAGCTCCCAGGCTGCGGTGGAGATGGCCTGCAGGAATGCCGAGCTGCTCGATGCTGCGCAGAAGCATACAGGCCTTACTGAGGACGCATTTGATTATCTGAAGAAAATGCCCGAGGGTTTCGATCTGGTCGTTCTCGATCCGCCTGCCTTTGTCAAAAGTCCAAGAAGTCGCCATCGGGCAGTGCAGGCCTACAAGCGGATCAACGCATGGGCCATGAAGGCCATGCCTTCTTCTTCCACCTTGCTCACCTTCTCGTGCAGTCAGCACTTGGGTCGTGAGTTGTTTGCTTCTACCGTCCGGGCGGCGGCCATCGAGAGCGGGAGGGAAGTTCGCTTGCTTCAGCACCTTCAGCAGTCCGTGGATCATCCGAGCCGAATGGAACATCCGGAGGGCGAATACCTCAAGGGCCTGCTGCTGCAGCTGAAGTGATCGCATAGAAGGCTTTTTGTTTCTCAGATTTTTTCCTTCACCTTGGCCAGGTGATAAGATTGGCTCCAACACCGAGTGGTTATTTGCACAAGGGCAACCTTTTTTCCTTTTGGCTCACCCAGGAACTCTCTGCTCATCACGGGCAGGAACTTATGCTGCGGGTGGACGACCTGGACACCTACCGCGTTCGGGAAGAGTATGTGCAATTCATTTTTGAGGCCCTTCCGTTTTTCGGCATCAGCTGGCAAATAGGCCCCCGCTCGGCTGCTGATCTCGCGGCTCAGTGGTCGCAGAAGCATCGATTGAAGCAATACAACCATTGCATTGAGCGGCTGCAAAGGGATGGACATCTGTTCGCCTGTACATGCAGCCGAAAACAGATGCGCTTATCTGTTGCGTCTTCCGGATGTGTGGGGGATTGCAAACAATCCACTCTTCAGGATCCCGGTCTGCCGCACGCCTTTCGACTGAAGACGGGAGGCGATCCCCAGTCCTTCTTGACCTTGGATGGACCGGAGTCCACATTGCATCCTGATCCCGAAATGAAAGATTTCGTTGTGCGCCGAAAAGACGGACTGCCGGCCTATCAGATCGCTTCTTTGGTGGATGATCTGCACTTTGGCCCATGGGGCATTGTCCGTGGATCGGATCTGCTTCCCTCCACATGGGCTCAGCTGCAGCTGGCCTCCTTGCTCCGTGAGCAGGCTTTTGCCTGCATCCACTTTGTCCACCACGGCCTGATCGATCGGGCCGATGAAGAGTTGCCCAATGAAAAGTTGTCCAAATCCCATGCAGCGCCAGCGCTCCAACTCACTTCCTCTGCCCGAACTGAATTGAAGGAGGAATATCTCGTCTGGAAAAGAAAAGAGAAGGCAGCGGCCTATTTGGACCGCAGCCGCGGATCGATGAGGGCATAGGTCAGGTCGACCGCAATGTTGACCAGGACGAAGAGGAGACCAATGATCAATACTGCACCCATCACGACCGGCAGATCAAGCAAGTTCAAAGCTTCTACCAGGGCCTTGCCCAGACCGTTCCATCCAAAGATGTATTCTACAAATACCGCTCCTGCGAGCATGCTCGCGAACCAGCCTGAAATGGCCGTGACCACTGGGGTCAGTGCGTTGGGCAGCGCGTGCAGCAAGAAGACGCGCCACTCTTCGATCCCCTTGGATCGCGCGGTGCGTATGTAATCCAGCTGCAATACTTCCAATACGCTGCCTCTGGTCAGCTGAGTGATCACGCCCAGAGGACGTATTCCCAAGGTGAGCGCAGGCAGGATCAGATTTTTCCAGCGGATGCGCACGGCCTCTCCGTAGTCGTCCATCTCGTAGAGGCTCCCGTTCATTTCGAGTCCGGTCCATTCGTGCCAGACGAAGCCAAAAAGCCAGGCGATCAGAATGGCCGAGAAAAAGGAGGGAAGGCTCATGCCCAGGGAGCTCAACAACACCAGCACCCGATCCAATGCACCGTCTTTGAAACGGGCAGCCAACAAACCCATCGGGATCCCCAGCAGAATGGCGATCAGAATGGCACTGCATGCCAAGAGCAGAGTGTTGGGAAGTACTCCGCCCAAGATCCTGCCCACAGAAACACCCGAACGCTGAAAGGATTGTCGGAGGTAGGGCCATTTAAGGGCGAGCGTCCAGCTGCCGATCTTTCCAATGGCCTTTCCGGAATAGATTTCTTTGTCCCAACGGCCAAAACCGCTTTCCGGATGCAGGCTGATGGGCGAGAGGTCGTTGAGGTAATAGAGGTATTGCTCCCCAAGTGGTTTGTCAAAGCCGTATCGCTTGTAGATGACCTCCATCAGCTCGCTGTCTTCTTGCTGGCCCATCATCATGCGTGCCGGATCTCCAGGCAGAACCGAAAAGAGAAAGAAGACCACCGTCACCACTCCGAAGGCGACAAGGAGCGACTGACCCAAGCGGCTGAACAAATTGCTCAGCAATCAGAGAAGATTCAGGAGTTCGTCCACATCGGGCAGATCGGCATGCGCCCATTTGCCGACCACTTTGCCTTCTTGCAAGAGCAGAACACCCGGATTGGAGCGCACCACTGTTTTCAAGGTGGTCTCGTCCATCATGGCCACGGGGAACTCCCACTGATGCGTACGCCGATATTCAGCGATGGTCTCTTCACTGCTCGCGCTGCCACCGATCACATCGATTCCTTGGGCCCCGCAGGCCTTCGCCAGACGTCCGATCGCGCTCAGTGCATCGGCATTGGCCGTTTCCAGTTTGCGGCTCACAATGAACAGAACCGAGGGAGCTGAGAGATAAGCCTCCGTGCGGTCTTCATCGTCGATCATGAATTCAAAATCGTGAATGGGTGGCTCATAGCCCTTTTTGATGAGCCTCTGTTCGGTCAGTTCGTCCTGTATGACCCACTCCGATCTTTTCCACCACTCATCTTCTATGTAGGCTTTGCTGTCCACCACCTGTAATTCCTCTGTCTGATCGTTTTTCAGTGTGTAGATCGTACCGTATTCGGTTGGATCGAGTCCACGCTCCTCAGCGCTCATCATTCCTTCTTTAATGCTCTTTCCCACTGCATAAGGGCGGAAATCTTTGAAAGGCAGGTGTTGCAATACACTGTTGGCCAACAGAGAGCAGCCGACCAAACACAGCAACAGTGTTCCTTCGATCCAGCGTTTTTGGGACAGGCGCTGTATATGGCGCTGGCCCAACCAGAGAATCAGAATGGCCAGGGACAAGATGACGTCCTTGTAGAAGCTCTGCCAAGGCGTAAGCGGGATGGCATCTCCAAAGCAACCGCAATCGGTCACCTTGTTGAAATAAGCCGAATAGAAGGTCAGGAAGGTGAAAAAGACGATCATCCCACTGAGCAGCAATAGGGTGCCCTTTTTTTGATAACCGAGCAGCAATGCCACACCCAGCAGAACCTCGAGGATGATCACAAACAGCGCGAGTTGCAGGGTGAATGGGTTCAGCCACTCCATATTGAGTACAGCGGGTGCGAAGTAATCGTGCAGTTTGAAGCTCAGGCCCATGGGGTCATTGAGTTTGACCAGACCTGAGAATATGAACAAGCCTCCGACCAGAATGCGAATCAGTTGAGTGAGGTACTTCATAGGTTCTTCCAGTTGAGTTTGATCAGCGCAAATACGCCATAATTGACCATGTCGCTGTAATTGGCTTCAATGCCTTCGGACACCAGGGTATGTCCGTCGTTGTCCTCGATCTGCTTGATGCGAAGGAGTTTTTGCAAGATGAGATCGGTCAGCGAGGAAATGCGCATATCCCTCCAGGCCTCTCCGTAGTCGTGGTTCTTGTTCTTCATCAGCTCCAGGCAATGTTCCGCAGCCTCGTCAAAACAGATGAGCGCTTCCTCCGTGTTGAGATCTGCCTCGTTGGAGACGCCCTTTCTGATCTGGATCAAAGCCATCAGGCAATAATTCACAATACCCACGTATTCGAGTTCTCTTTGGTCTTTCACCTTTTGCAAGCCCTTGTCTTCGATCGTGCGAAGGCGCTGTGCCTTGATAAAGATCTGATCGGTCAGGGACGGCAGCCTCAAAATGCGCCACACACTTCCGTAGTCGTGGGCCTTTTTTGAGAAGAGGTTCCGGCAGCCGCTGATCACTTCCTGATACTGAATTTCGGTATCCGTCATTTTCTACATTTACCCTTGTCAAGTGGAGCGCCCGAAAGATACTTCATTCCGTACGTTGAACCTCGCCGGACAGCTCATGTCCTTTGCGCGAAGCCGGGTCATGGCCATAGTCAATCTCACACCCGATTCCTTTTATGACGGAGGCCGCTGGGAGTTGCTCTCCGAAGGATTGCGAAAGGTGGAAAAACTGGTGGCGGAAGGCGCAGATATTCTCGATCTCGGTGCCGCGAGCAGTCGGCCTGGGGCAAAGGAAGTTCCGATGGAACAGGAGTGGGACCGCCTAAAGGAGATCATTCCGGCCATTCGCAAACAATTTCCCGAAGTTCCCATCTCTGTGGATACCTGGCGGGCAGAGATCGCTGATCGTGCGCTGAATGAAGGCGTGGCCATGATCAATGACATATCTGCGGGTCAATTGGATCCCGGCTTGCTGGACGTTGTGGAGCGATGGAAGGTGCCTTATGTACTCATGCACATGCAGGGAAAGCCTGCCGATATGCAGGACGCACCGAGCTATTCCAAGGTTGTGGATGAGCAGTTGTTTTGGTTCAGCCAACAACTGGATGCACTTGCTGAGCGGGGACTGAATGATGTGCTTTTGGACCCGGGCTTCGGCTTTGGGAAGACACTGGAGCACAATTATCAGATCCTGAATAACCTGGAGCGGTATCGCCTTTTCGAGAGGCCGATCATGGTGGGCTTGAGCAGGAAATCCATGGTGCAAAAAGTTTTGGATTGTGCGGCCGAAGACGCATTGAACGGCAGCACCGTACTTCATACGCTGGCCCTGCTCAAAGGAGCCGATCTTCTTCGGGTGCACGATGTGCGCGAAGCACGAGAGGCGATCGCTTTGGTGGAGAAATACGAACTTCCCGTCCGTGATTGACCTGCTTGAATTCCGATTGATCGATCTGCTGGACATTTTGCTCCTGGCCTTTCTGCTGTATCAGCTCTACAGGCTGCTGAAGGGAACGGTCGCCATCAACATCATGGTAGGTGTCGGAGCCATCGTGGTCATTTGGCGCTTTCTCGAATTCCTCAACATGGATCTGGTGGGCAGCTTTCTCGGCGCCTTCATCGAGGTAGGGGTGATCGCACTGATCGTGGTTTTTCAGCAGGAAGTGCGCAAATTCCTTCTCTACGTGGGAACGACCGATCTGGGCAGGAGAAAAGGTTTGCCTGCCTGGTTGGGTTGGAACAGCAAGACGCCACAAGACGAGGTAGACTTTGAACTGATCGCCGAGGCCTGCCGAAGTTTTGGACAGACGAAGACCGGCGCCATACTGGTGGTGGGTCGAAAAACAGGTCTCGGAAGTTTTGAGGCGACCGGAGAAGAATTGGAGGCCAAGCTCAGCATTCGCATGCTCGAAAGTATTTTCCAAAAAGAAAGTCCACTGCACGATGGAGCCGTTGTCATCTCTGGCGACCGAATCCGTTTTGCGCGCTGCATCCTTCCGGTCAGCGATGAGCAGAGTTTGCCGAGTCGAATGGGCATGCGGCACCGGGCAGGTCTTGGCCTGGCCGAACGGACAGATGCCCTGGTGGCCATTGTTTCGGAACAGACCGGGGACATTTCGCTGGCCTGCGATGGTCAATTGGAGAGCCGCCTGAGTCCGGAGGAATTGCAGGATCGCATGCGCTCCATCTACAACTCCTGAGTTTCCTCTAAAAAAGGAATTGGAGTGGCGTGTTTTCAAGAAGGTGGTCCTTAGTACTTTTGGTCTGTGCTGCGAGTTCACTACACAGAAGACGGGTTACTCAAGGAAACCCAGTCCATCGAAGAACTGAGAAAGCTCAGGCCTGAAGATGTGGTGTGGCTGGACCTTTTGAAGGCGGATGGACAGGAGCATGATCTGGTCGAAGAGCTCTTTGGGGTGGATCTTTTCACCCGTCAGGAGGCGCAGGAGATCGAGTCGAGTTCGCGTTACTCCGAAATGGATCGGATCATTTCGATCAACACCAATTTTCTTGTGCGCAAGAAGGAACGCTACAGCAATGAGCCAGTCTCGTTCATTTTGGGTGACGCATTCCTCATCACTCAGCGCACCCTCGAGCTCAAGACCTTTGACGATGCCCATCGCCGGGTCTCCCACGCTTCCCCGGCCCCGAACCTCAATTTCCGCCTGTTGACTGAGGTCTTTGAAACGCGCATCGATTTTGATGCAGATTTTCTCGAGGCCATTGCCCGGGACATAGCCGATCTCTCCAAAGAACTGACCGCAGAACGAAAGCTTCAGGACGATGTGCTCATCCGCATCAACCACCTGCAGGAAGTGACCATGCTCATACGGGTGAATATCGTCGACAAGCAACGCATCATTTCAAGCATTTTGAAGAGCCAGCTTTTTCCCGACGGGGAATACGCTAAAGTCCGAGTGATGATCAAGGACGTGGGATCTCTTTTGGAACACACCCAATTCAATTTTGCCCGACTCGAATACCTGCAGAACACATTTTTGGGGCTGCTGGACACCGATCAAAGCAAGGTGATCAAGATCTTTACCGTAGTGACCGTGGTCTTCATGCCGCCCACCTTGATCGCCAGTTTGTATGGCATGAATTTTCAATATATGCCAGAGCTCAGCCACAAATGGGGCTATCCCTTTGCCCTGACCCTGATGCTTCTTTCCTCTCTGGGCACTCTGTACTATTTCAAGCGGAAGAACTGGCTCTGAAGCGTTTAGCCAATGCGCTGATCGTATGTGGCACCCATGCTCGGATCCGCCCCCATTAGGCGGTGCATGCAGATCTTTTTCACCATATTGAAAACGGCCATATGTACATCCTCGGTGACTTCCATGTCGCTGACCTGTGCATGGATGACCAGGTCTGCACATTCTTTGAGCGCACCTCCGCCAAAGCCGCACATGCCAACGGTCATGGCCCCTTTGGAACGGGCGTATTTCATCGCTTTCAGAACGTTTTCGCTGTTGCCGCTCCCTGAGATGCCGATCGCAAGATCACCTGGCTCGAGAAAATTTTTCATCGGTTCCAGGAAGATGTCCGAATAGCCGATATCGTTGGCTATGGCCATCAGCGAGGGCATATTGTCATTCAGGCAGATCATCCGAAATCGCTTTTCCAGACCATAGGAGGCGCCTTTTAGAAAGTCGCCTGCCGCATGCGAGGCGGTCGCTCCGCTGCCGCCGTTGCCAAAGGTCAGGATGCGCTTGCCTTGCTCATGTGCATTGAGGAAGGCATCGGCCAGGCTGTTCACGGCCGAACTGTCGATGCTGTTCAAAGCGTCGATCAAAGCGGTTCGGTAGCTCTCGGGGCTGTGCAGGGTCATAGTGGGAGGCTTTGGAGGGAGCGATTCTTTTATATCAGTTCAATCCTTTCTTTTCGAGCAGGTAAGCGGGCTTGGGTTCTTGTCCGCGGAAAGCGATATACAGATCCATACTCGGTGCAGAGCCTCCTTTGCTGAGCATGGTGCGGAAGCGCTCGGCAGTGGCCCGGTCCAAAATGCCGTTCTCTTTAAAGGCTGCAAAGGCGTCGGCATCCAGAACCTCACTCCACAGATAGGAGTAATAGCCCGAGGCATAACCTCCGCCCCAGATATGGCCGAAATAGGTCGATCGG